>NZ_CEYNSH010000025.1:0-36803 GCF_982872775.1 Psychrosphaera sp.
AGGTGAAGGCTGCTCAATTTAATAGGGCTGAGTATTGGGTAGGCATTTACGAGGCGTTGCCGGACAGGGATGTCCGGCCTAAGCATTACACGGAAGTACTTGGCGGCCGAGCTAAATGTTACCCAATAGTCAGTCAGATACCATTGCGCGACCAAGCAATTGATTACTCCTCAAACCCCTTAGGATTCATCGACTGCCACTTCCATGCACTTTTAACCATATCATCAAGCCCAAGCTCCGCTTTCCAACCTAGCTCACGCTCAGATTTATCCGTCGCCGCATAACATGTCGCGATATCACCTGGGCGGCGATCGACAACGTTATATGGCACTGGCTGACCAGTTTGTTCTTCAAAGGCTTTAACCATTTCTAGAACAGAGTAACCATTACCTGTACCTAGATTATGGATAAAAAGATCCGTTTCGCTGGTGATTTTTTCTAATGCTTTAAGGTGCCCTTTTGCTAAGTCAACGACATGAATGTAGTCGCGAACCCCGGTACCATCTGGCGTATCGTAATCGTCACCAAATACAGCGAGCGCTTCACGTTGACCAATCGCCACCTGCTGCACAAACGGCATTAGGTTGTTTGGGATACCGTTCGGACTTTCACCAATAAGGCCAGACTCGTGCGCACCAACAGGGTTAAAGTAGCGCAGGATAGAAATAGACCAACTTGGGTCAGACTTGTGTAAGTCTTGCAATACTAATTCTGTAGAAAGCTTGGATTGGCCATAAGGGTTTGTCGCTGACGTTGGGAATGACTCAGTAATTGGCACCGTCTCAGGGTCGCCATAAACCGTAGCTGAAGAACTAAATACAAACTTTTTGATGTTCGCTTTTTCAAGCTCTTCTAGTAACGTCAACGTACCTGCAACATTGTTCTGGTAATACATCAGCGGCATTTCAGTAGACTCACCTACCGCTTTAAGCGCAGCAAAATGAATACAAGCCTCAATATCAGTGTGCTTAGCAAAAACCGACTGCATAAACTCACGGTCACGGATGTCACCTTCATAAAACGACACAGACTTACCTGTGATTTCTTTTACACGCTCTAAACTCTTAGGGCTAGAATTTGATAAATTATCAACGACAACCACGTTGTAATCGTTTTTTAATAACTCAACAATAGTGTGGCTGCCGATATAGCCGGCGCCACCTGTTACTAAAATACTAGTTTTAAACATTATGTAACCTTAAAAAAAGAAATTAATAGTTAAACCGCATTTTTATTAACAAAACCTTTGAATACAGTCATTATAATTATTTTGATATCTAGCCATAGAGACCAGTTATTAATGTAACTTAAATCAAATTCAATTCTTTTCTCTAAGGAGGTATCTCCACGCCAACCGTTAATTTGAGCCCAACCGGTGATTCCGGCTTTTGCCATATGTTTTTGCATGTACCTTGGTACTTCTTTTCTAAATTTTTCCACGAATACGTCCCGTTCCGGCCTAGGACCAACAATTGACATATCACCAAGTAAAACATTTATGAATTGTGGTAGTTCATCAAGGCTTGTTGATCTTATAAATGCCCCAAATCGAGTTTTTGTCTTGGAACCAGCATTTCCCCATTGAACGCCCGTGGATTCTGTATCAACAGGCATAGAGCGAAACTTTAGCATCTCAAATTTTTCTCCATTCCAGCCAATTCTAGTTTGTCGGTAAAATACAGGACCTGGTGAGGTCAACTTAACACCTATAGCGAGTGCAAGCATAATTGGACTTATTAGGATAAGTATCAAACTAGAGAGCACAAGATCCTCTATTTTTTTAATTAATCGCGCAGTCAACGAATTAAAAGGGGTGTCGAATACGCTAACTATTGGTATCCCTTTTAAATTTGAAATTCTTGAGTGCATAAGATCAAATGTAAATAGATCTGGAACTAATTTTACGACAATTGTAGAGTCGGTCAATTGAAGTAAAATTTCTTTTATTCTTTTTTCAGCTCGCATAGGCAGGCAAATATACAATTCGTCGAATTCTGCATTCCGAGCATCTTCAAACAACTCCTCTAAAGCACCTTTTACAACTGCACTATCAAACTTTTTCCCTAATAAAGATTGATTATCGTCATAAAACGCAACTAATTTTAGCCCTAACCACGAATCCTTTTCTATTACCGACGAGAGGTTTAGCCCTAGCTTCCCTGCACCAAATATGGCAACTTTCTTTAGGGCACCAGTGTTTTTTCTCGTTACCATGGTAATAAAGCGAGCCACTACCCTATGGAAAAAAAGGAATGAAAGGTTAGATATGAACCAATAAATCAAAACCTCCTTGGGAAATGTTAATTGAATGGAAACGAAAAATAATACCAAAACTGTGATCGACCAAGTAACGCTCCAAGTGATCGCAGTCTTTCCAAATATATTTAACGCGCTCTTACCTTTCCAATTAATATAGTTTCCAAATAGTTGACCTAACATTAAAAATAACAACCCTGAGGCAAGACCTAATACTAAAGTTGAACTTTCTATCGGCGCTTCAGTAATTTTGAATAGAATACATAACATAAGAAGGGGAGAAACAGCGTCAACCAATCTATGTGACCAGATGATGAGTGAATTTTCACTTTTAATTAACATTTAAACTTTCCATAAAATTTGATAACTGATAAAGCTAATTTTAATTGGCGCGGCTTAGTGACCTACCAACTACAAGTATCACTTTATTAATTGTTTAACTAATTACTGCATCAAATAGCACCAGTTCATGAGGTGTCTATATAACATGCGAGTATAAAGGCACAGTTCTTCATAACACTATCAAATTAAATCGCAAAATAACTCCAGCTAAGTACTCTGCAGTATTTTAAGCAGGCTAAAACTTTTCTGTTCAACAAAGTGTGAACTCACCAAGAGCTTTGCAATGTAAACTGACTAAACGAAAACAAACCGTTAATGGCTTTCTTCATTAACTTTTAAGTTGAATTATACTTTTCCCACCATCTCCAATGCATGCTCATTTTTTTTATTAATTTCATAGGAACCCTTTTATACTTTGTTCCCAGCTTATATCCAATAAACTTAGCGCCGTTACGAATCAAAAATTGAGGAAATAAGGTAAAAGCTTTATTTTTAATAATAAAGTTAAGCTCTGAAATGACATACCTTTTCCCTTCGCCAGTTGGTTTTCCAAAGTCCTCAATTAACCACTTTTCCATTTGATGAAACACGCCAATATCGAAGTAACGTTTAAAATCCTCGGCAATAGAATAGCTATGAGAGTGTATCACTGGGGCGTCTGCGACATATGCAATGTTGAAATCTTCATTTATAATTTTACCACCCAAATAAACATCTTCACCCAAGATCAGCTTCTCTGGAAACCCACCTAAACTGGCAAAGACACTTTTCCTATAAGCTGCAAATGAATTGGACAACTGAGCTGTTTTTATTCCCAGTCGTTTTTTATCTTTTTTGTTTCTTATTTCTGAAGTATTCGGGTAATTAAACTCTCGTAGGTGCTTACCAAACAGGTTAGTATTTTCATAACTCAATTGTCTACCGTAGGCAGCTCCTATCGATTCGTCTTCAAACGACAAAACAATATTTCTCAATGAGTCCTTATCTGACAAAACTGCATCTTGAGTAAGAAAAACAATAATATCTCCTGTTGCATAGCTAGCAGCAAGAGTCCTTGTACCTCCATGGTCAAAGTCTTTTGGATCTATTTGGAGTAATATATCAGCTTTACTCTCTATCAGTTGTACTGTTTTGTCAGTAGAAGACGAGTCAACAACAATCATTTGAAAGTCACATAATGATTGCTCATTTAAACCTTTCAAAAGCGCTGGTACAAACTTCTCTGCATTATAAGTAGGAATTATTACTGTTACTTTCTTTTTTTCATGTTCCAATTTAATGCTGCCTGTGTGATGATTTTTTATATACGGATTGAATCTCAATCCAAAATAGATACAAAATTAAAAACAATACAACCTTTAAAGATATCAAGTCCGAGAGTGAGCCGCTTGATAAGTAAATGCTGTACCAGTTTAAAATATTTATTAGTATAAAATAAGATAAAAAGTCTTTTCTTCGGGCTTCTTTGCTAACCAGGTAACAAACTAAAGTAAATAGATACCCATTTAAAACGAAAATTGGTAATGCAAACCACTTTAAGTACATCAATGACACACCAAAATAAGCGAATGTCCATTGGACGCCTCTTTCAATGGCGCTTTCAATCCCATCCCTTCCCAGACTGAGCATTAAATTGTCCATACCATTCCAATAAAGCATTAACTTATCCATGCTATGTGTAGATAAACTTCCTATAAATTCATTTACACCTCCCCAAAAGGAATGCCCTGTTAAACCAAATATACGGTAAAAAAGAAATGCGACTGGGCCACCAAAATCTTGAGCAAAAGAGTATTGGCTGTAATGGTAGAGAATTAAGCCAAATACAGCAGCAACAAATAATGTTAGAGCTAAAAAATATTTCTTTAGTACTACAAATAGATTACCTTTAAAGTAAATAACTACATATGGGAGCGAAAAGAAAAACATTGCCCAAATTAATCCACCAAACTTATGACCTATAAAAACGATATAGACTAAGTACAGCAAGAAGAGCAAAGCAATAAATCCCCTGAAAGGGCGATAATGTGCGAACGCAAAACCAAATGAAATAGGTATGATTGAAGTCGTCACACCAAAAGCTGAAAGTAAAAACCAAAGTTTAGTGGCTACAATGTACTCAAACCTATCTATATACCCTGAAGAAAAAATCGGGATTTCGCCGCTAATCGCAATATTGATGTAACACAAAGTTAATAGTATTAATGGAAACAAAACACTAAATAAAAAGTTTAAATCTAGTCCTAAAACACGTGCATTTAGTTGTCGGGTCATGACTTCTCTTTTAAACACCAAGTTGGCAAGGTAGGCGCCTATAGCATGAAGAAGCAACATGAGAGTAAGAATTAACGCCGAGCCATTGAAGTAAGACGTCTTATCCTGTTCAAAAATATATATAGGAAAATTTTCTAAATAAAGGACTGACAACGATCCAATAATAGTAAAAAGAAAAAATAATAACTGTGGGAAAAGCTTATCTGTTGAAATCTTTGAATAAAGAATAACAAACAAAATCAAAATCATCACACAGACAATATTATAAATAATCATTTTTCTACTTCAATTTTCAATGATCTAAAGAGTGAAATTAGTTGATCTATTTCATCTGGATTTGTTGACAATTGAGGACCTATAGACACGACTTTTGAATTCGGGGCCAATGCTTTACACAAAATTAGAGCACTACTATTCGTTGAGATAATATGTTCAGGCGAAAGGCTAAGAACCAAGTTTTCTGCAGCTTTATCTTCAGTAAGTATCTTTACAGTTATCTCACTAAATTCACTAGAAAGAGAGCTAAATGAACTTTTACGCAGCATAGGATGAGGTTTAATGTACAAAGTCGCTATTTCATATCGTTCACAATAAGCTCTCAGTTTAGTAACGAATTCGAGCGACATTTTTGTATTTAAAAATGGCTGCTCTAGTAAGAAAGCGACTTTTTCCTTGTAAGGCAACTCCGTAGTCGGGATTTCAATAAGCTTTATATTTTCCTTTTCTAAACCCCTTACTCTCAAATGATCAACGAGCAGTTCCGGAAAATACCCGGTCGCTATCTCTTGGTTTAAACTATTATAGAGATCTCCCTCTGGTCTCAAATACTTTTGTCCAAACAGGTTTGATAAACGCTTTTGTCTTTTACAATATTGGTGAATTTGTTCAGAGTCCATTGACACATCTCTAATATTAAGAATACCGTCGTAGCATAAATTAAATTTTATCTTTGGTTTTTTTAATAAATAACTGACTAACCAATAGGCACAATGGGGTGAATAAAGGTTTTTAATTTGCTGTCTAATCCCAGTCAATGCCCAAAATGCTACTAATGCATTTTTAACTTTTGAAAAATAGCTGCTCCCGCCAACGTATATAAACTTTTTAGAAACCTTTGCTTGGTCAGACAAAAACATAGAGACTAGAATCGTTCTCTCCCTTTCCTCAGTAGTCGAAATTATCTGTTCATAAAACAAGCTTTGACTTCTTCCTAACGCAAAAAAAATGTTCACTTTACTTCACCTTGATTGAATTGAAACCATGGCATTTTTACTGCTTTTGTAGATGCAAACCAAACTAAAAAAAACCTTACGAACATCGCAAAAAGAAAAGACGTTGCAACGCCCATAGTTCCCATTTCTTGTATCAGAATAATTGAAAGAAATATGTGAATGCCCGCAGATATCAAAGTGGTAAGAGACAACAACGCTGTTTTCTTCATATAAAACAAATAATTTGTTACCATCAAATACATCCCAACAAGTACTTGCCCAGAATAAAGTACATTAAACAAACTCGCAGCTCCTTCGTAATCTTGACCACCGATTAGAAGAATAATAGGTTTCGAAATTATGAAAACAACCGGTATTGAAACTACTAAAAGTGCAAAATACTGATATGTTCTAGTTACAATTTTTCGCCTTATTTTTAAGTCGCCACTTTTTAATTGCTCAAATAACCAAGGCACAAATGCTTTGTTGATAGCATCGAATATAACTATAACACCTAGGCTTAATTGGCTAGCCATTGTAAACAGCGCAACCTCTTCTAAATTTGAATAAGCGTTTATTATTACTCTATCAATCCAATTTAGTACGAACATGCTTACTACGTGAGGCAACAAAGGAACACTAAAGGTTAAAATTTCTCTGAGGTATCGAAGATTTGGGGGCGATACTTTAATTAAACTAGAACGCCAAAGGCTAACCATACAAAACAGGCTTACCATACTTGTTGTTATTAAAAGCCCTATGACTCTCGCCCAGCTATCATTTGAAATAAAAAACAAAAATAAAACTGTTATTAATAATCCGCTACAACTATTTACTATTTGAAGTACCGCATAACTTTTTGCTTTGTTACGTACTTGCCACTGGATCAATCGAAATTGCAAAATAAAAATATTTAACGCTATTACCGTACCAACAATCATCCAACTCAAAGGTATTGACAGTAAAGACTGCAACGGAGATTTAAATATAGATATAATTAGAACGAAGAAGACGAATGTATAAATTAATAAGTTTATACACTGGCTGTTAAAGTCAGTCAGGTCAGATTCATTAATATCGTCATAATACTTCCGGCTTGCAGCGGCCTGTGAACCCAAACCCATTACTACAGAGAGACCCATATAGAAAACTATAAACATACTTAACTTACCAAAATCTCCTTTCTCGAGGTATCGAGCATAGATTGGTAGTAGTAAGAACGGTGCTAACGCATTAATTGCATTAGCACCGAAATATATAGCGGAATTTTTTAACAACATTTTAAATTATTTGGTTAACATTTCTTTCGTTATAGGAGTACCTCTCTCAACGTCACATTGAGAGTGGCTGCCTAATACTAATTTCGCATACTTCGGTGCCAAACCATACCCAGGCCTAATACTTCTGACATTTTCAGATGTAAACTTTTCACCCTTTTTAATGTCTTTTACCGCGTATAATGAGCGTCTAAACACTAAGTTGTTTTTTTCACTTTCTTTGCGCTCGTAATTAACTTTACCGAGAGCTTCCCATGCAACTTTACTGTCAACACACAACTGCTTTAACTCAGGCTTTTCCAAAGAAAAACTATCGTCCGGACCACCACCGTTTCTGTCTAATGTTACATGCTTCTCAATCAGACATGCCCCCAAAACAACTGACGACACGGCTGTTGTGTTGTCAATTGTGTGGTCTGAAAGACCAGTCAAAACATCAAATCGTTGTGCCATATCAGGAATTGTTGCCAAGTTATAGTCACTTGCAGGGGCCGGATAACCACTTACACAATGCAACACTACCAAGTCTTTACAACCCGCATTTTTAGCAGTATCCACTGCTTCTTGAATCTCTTCTTTATTGGCCATTCCCGTAGATATGATCATCGGCTTACCGGTTTTCGCGACGTATTCAATAAGTGGTAAATCGATTGCTTCGAATGATGCAATCTTGTATGCAGGCGCGCCTAGCTCTTCAAGTAAGTCAACCGCAGTATTGTCAAAAGGAGAGCTAAATATCGTAATACCTAGTTCTTTTGCCTTTTTGAATAAAGGCTCGTGCCACTCCCATGGCATGTGAGCTTCTGAGTACAAGTCATAAAGCGTTCTTCCATGCCATAATCCGCCTTCAATTTTAAAGTCAGGCTTATCACAATCTATAGTCAGTGTATCTTGCGTGTAGGTTTGTAATTTAATCGCATCGGCACCACACTCCTTGGCCATTTCAAGGATTTCAAACGCTCTATTGATATCACCATTGTGATTAGCCGAGAGCTCAGCAATGATATACGGTGGAAAATCTGGACCAATTTTTCTGTTATCAATTTCTATAAATTTAGTTTTCATGTTTTTCGATCCTAATTGTATATTTTTGACCATCTTTATAAAAAAACGCTGGAAAGCGGTTTGGGTCACATACTCTTAATAAGTTAAATTGACTGTCAAGAGACTTAGAAATATCTATTTCACTGTCTTCTGGAGTTCTTTTTCTTAAGTAGTTGTCATCTACAAATGGTTGTTTTTGAGGTTTGACATCATTTACATTTTGACAAGCCCAATCAATCAACTCTAATTCTGCTTTGAAAAGCAGTTCATTAATTTCGTCATAAAGTTCATTTCCAGTTAAGGGAATTGGTAACTTTTTCCATATATCGCCTGTATCTACAGGCTCTTTGGCTTCAAGTAATGATAAAACTATCTTGTTTTTTCCGTTTACGATATCCCAAATGTGTGGGCTCCAACCTCTTCCGGTCGGCAAGTCACTCGCATGTAAAACAAGTACATGCTTAAACAGGGATCTTGTTTCTTCTCTTACAATTTCAGAACAAGAAACCAAAAATAGAATATCACCACCGTCATTTACTTCTTTTACAGAATTAAGGATTTGAATTTCAAATTTGTTTTGGTTCTCTTCTCGCCAGCGCTGTAAGTAAGGAAAAACTGGATGGTTTTTATCCGTGCATAACAATGTTACTTTTACCATCATTCACTACCTATATTCTGTTCTATTGCATCAACAACTCGTTGAGTTCCCAGACCATCTACTAATGCCAATCCTTTCTCTTGAAAGTCCGGCCAATTATTTAAAATGGTGTTGAATGCAATTGGGAGGTCAACGTCAATATTATCCATTTTTACAATAATTGCAGCGCCGGCAGCTGATACATTTTTAGCAATGTCTTTTTGGTTGTCAGCGATTGGAATGAGAATACTCGGTAATCCCAAGCATGCCCTCTCCCAAGAAGTACTTCCTGGTGCACCGACAGCGATGTGATGCTCGCTCATCAACTTTGCCATGTTGCTTTCAAAGTCCAAATGATTAACATTATCACACTCTCTACAAAAAGATTTCACCGCTTCATAATGAGGCGCAGATTTATTCAATAATACCGTTACTGACATTTTGTTTACTTGTGTTTTAAGTAACGTTTTTACAACAGACAAGGTTACATTTGGTAAGTCAACTGCCCCCATAGTGACAAGAACTTTTATTGTGTCTTGTGGTCTTTGACAGATGCCTCCATTGCGCCTTATTTTCGTGAACGTACTTTGCAATAACGCATATTGACTGCCACAAAATAAAGTACTTCCTGGGTTATTTACCGAATACTCGTCATTGATGCGCCCGTAAGTCTGATCCAAAATAAAATCAGCGTTGTGTTGCCTTACGAGGTCATCAATTGCTAACACATCAGCGTTTAGCTGTTGTCCGACATGTTTTTCCCACTCTTTTGGAATGCCGTAGTGGTCCACAACAACAATGTCTCCGGATTTAACTTTATCAAGAAAGTCTTGTGCATCGTCAATCCAAGTTGTTTGTAACCAATTTTCATAGTCATTATGTGATATGGAAAAATTTTCAAGTGGCTCTTTTAACGGTACTAATGTTAACGCTTTAGACTTAATAAAATCTAAATAGTCGCCTTTTTGAGGTCGCGATGCGAAATGTACGTCATGACCTCTACGAGCAAATTCTTGCGCCAAAACCAGGCATCGCATTACATGGCCGCTGCCGATAAGCGTTGATGCATCGGCTCTAAACACAACTTTCATTTAATCTGCCAAAACTGAGAACATTATTTCAGCAATTTCCCAGTCTTCCGGAGTGTCTATATCTTGCACTCGCTTTCTTGGGATCTGCACCGCAACGGAGCTTTCAGTAAAAAACGGAAGACCTTGCTCAAAGGCTTCGCTCGTCCCCCAATAAAATTGACCTGCATCATGAAATGCTTCTGTTAGATCCTGAGAGCGCGTATTCATGTGCTCAGGATTAAACATGGAAACTCTAGAGTTCGAGTCTAACTTAATAGCTCTTTGAATTGGGAAAGGGAACGAAGTTGCGCTAAATGCATAACTAGCACTATTTTGTTCGAGCGTAGTTAAGCCTAAACGCAATGTCTCTGGCTGTAGAAACGGAGCCGTTGCGTATATACAGCATACATTTTTGATGTCTAATCCATCTACTTTCAAAAGTCTAACGGCGTGCTGGATAACATCCATGGTTGTGGCGTAGTCATCTGAAATGTTAGAAGGTCGAATAAACGGAACCGTCGCACCATACTTCTCAGCAACTTCCGCAATTTCTTCATCGTCGGTTGAAACAATAACTTTTTCAAAACAGCCAGAATTTATTGCGGCTTCAATTGAATACGCTATCAAAGGTTTACCGTGAAAATTCTTAATATTTTTGCGAGGGATACGTTTACTTCCGCCCCTCGCTGGAATAATCGCAACGTTCACTACTTGGCCTCTAACGTCTCAGTTAAAACTTTAACGACTTCGTCCTGCTGAGCACGCGTCATACCGTGAAACAATGGAATACTAATAGCTTCAGCGTAGTATTTTTCTGCATTTGGGTACTGCCCCACTTCAAAACCTAGCCCTTTGTAATATGGTTGAGTATGAACTGGAATGTAATGTAAGTTTACACCAATTCCTTTCTCTCTCAATTTATCAAAGACAGCTCTGTGTGTCAGGCTTACTTTATCTAACTCTAATTTGATGACATACAAGTGCCTGCCAGAATAGGAGTCTTGAATTTGTTTAGGCGTAACGACAGGTAAAGTCTTTAAAAGCTGATCATATCTCTCGGCTAATAAATTTCTAGATTTTACAAATTCGTGCACTCGAGACATTTGGCTAACGCCCAAAGCCGCTTGCATTTCTGTCATTCTGTAGTTGAAGCCAAGGTCCACTTGCTCATAATACCAGCCACCATGACTCTCATTTTCCATGAGTTCAGGGTCTCTTGTAACACCGTGACTTCTTAATAAATTAAGCTTCTTCGCTAGTTCTGGACAATTTGTCGTCGCTGCCCCACCTTCCGCTGTAGTAACAATTTTAACTGGATGAAAACTAAAGACAGTAATATCACTAAAACGACAGTTTCCGATAGGCTCACCTTTGTATTTGCCACCTATTGCATGTGATGCGTCTTCAATTACTTTAAAGCCATACTTTTTACTTAATTCGTGAATCGCTGCCATATCACAAGGCTGACCACATAAATGAACGGGTATAACAACTTTAGGTAGCTTTTCATTATTTTGTTTAGCACGCTCCAGCTTTTCCTCTAGAAGAGCAGGAGACATATTGTAAGTCTCTTCATCAATGTCAACAAAGTCAACATCTGCACCACAATAGAGCGCGCAATTTGCACTAGCAACAAATGTTATCGGAGTTGTCCAAACGACATCTCCCTTACTCACCCCTAAGGCTAAACAAGCGATATGCAGAGCTGATGTCGCAGAGTTAACTGCAAATGTGAATTCAGAATTAACTGCGTTACGAATAGCTTCTTCAAATAAAGGTACTTTAGGTCCTTGCGTCAAGAAGTCAGAATTTAAAACTTCTACAACTGCGTCCACATCTTGTTGGATAATTTCTTGTTTGCCGTAAGGGATCATATTAGTTACTTCAAATATTAAACAGAAAAGTTAGGGTCTACGTGTTCCTTGATTAAGTCACGGAGTGACTCAACAGTTTCCCACTCAGTGTTTGTGCCAGAGTTATATTTAAATCCAAACGGCACTTTTACTGCATTGTGGTGCTTCATAAACTCTTCTTCTGTATAGGTAAATGAAACTGATGGTAAAATTGCGTAGTATCGACCCAAATCAATCGTATTCAAAGAGTCAGTATCGGTAATCATTTCTTCGTGAAGTTTTTCACCTGGACGGATACCAACAACTTTAGTTTCGCATTCTGGCGCGATGGCAGTGGCAATATCAGTGATTTTGTAAGATGGGATTTTAGGCACGAAAATTTCACCACCGATATGGTTTTCAATCGCATACATCACCATATTGACGCCGTCTTGCAATGAGATGTTAAAACGAGTCATTTCTTCATGAGTAATTGGCAATACACCGTCTTTTTTCTTTTCGATAAAGAAAGGAATAACCGACCCACGAGAACCCATTACGTTACCATAACGAACAACACTAAACTTAATGTCTTTAGAGCCACGAATATTGTTCGCTGCGGCAAAAAGTTTATCGGATGCTAATTTGGTAGCGCCATACAAGTTGATTGGCGCACAAGCCTTATCTGTTGATAATGCAACAACATCTTTGACACCACATGCTAATGCCGCGTGAATTACATTTTCTGCGCCATCAACATTTGTCCGGATACATTCAGTTGGGTTGTACTCTGCTGTATCCACTTGCTTGATAGCTGCAGCGTGAATAATCACGTCAACGCCTTCACAAGCTTGCGTTAATCTTTCTTTGTCACGAACATCACCAATAAAGAACCTAAGCTGAGGGAACTCATACTGAGGGTATTTCTGTTTGATTACCGATTGTTTTAATTCATCTCGAGAATAAATGATGATTTTTTTAACATCTGGATATCTATCCAAAATAGTTTCTATAAACTTTTTACCGAAAGAACCAGTACCACCGGTAATTAATACAGTTTTGTTATTTAACATTTCTAATTCACTCAATTATTTAATCTTATATTTTTTAGTTTTTGACAGTAAAAGTCTCTATCTATTCTTTTTAATTTGCATCAAGGTAACTAGTACAATAGAAATTAGGAGCCCCATAATCGTCCCAAGAATAATTATTAGAATCCGTTGAGGCTTAACTTTTTCTTCAGGTACAATTGGAGCATCAACAACTTTAAAGGCATAATCCTCTCTAACTTTAGTCAAAACCAAGGTCTGATACTGTTGCTCAATCAATTGAAAAAACATCGCTTGTGAGTCTACAACTTTTAACTCTTTGACTTCGTTTTGTAAATACTCAATGCTTTTAGTTGCCTCAATCATGTCTTGGTTTTTAATTTCCAAGTTAATAGCGAGGATCAGTTTATCTAAAGTTTGCTTTGCCCAATAAGGTGAATAGTGGCTTAGCGCAATTTTTATCATGCCAGTTTCTTTATCTTGTTTTACAGATAACATCTCTTCTTTGAATTTATCGTATGTTTCTAAAATAGTCGGTTCTTTTGGGTATCGAGGTCCTTTGTCTCTAACCCATTTATGGGCTGCTTTTTCATAAATATTTTCATCGAACGTAATTTGATTGCTGTCCCTATCCCAACCTTCGGCAGCCATAATTTCAACTTTTAGTCTATTTTCATTAATGAAAGAAAATAAAAAGTTCCTTGACTGCATTACCTGTAGAATATACGAAGTTTTATCGTTGCTGTTACTTCCCAGGTTTATTCCAGCTAGTGATGCCAGTCCACCAAACTGACCAGCTAGTGCACTCAAGCCATTTGAAGATGGTTCATTACTATTTGAGATTACAATTGCCTCAGATTTATAGATATTAGGTGTAAGAAGTGCGTATGACAGAGAGATACATAAAAAAAATACTGTCGTTAAAATTATCTTCCACTTTTCATTTAGCAAGGCATCGATCCACTTATTAAGATCTATCTCATCTACTTTACTTTCTTGAAAAGACTCATTTGATTTTGCAATCTCTTTATAAACTGAAAGTTGTGCTTTAAGTTCACAAAGTTTTTGATTTTCACTTGCAGTCTCAGACATCTTGCTACCTCACTTTTTGTAAGTCATTGATTTACTACTGAGTCAATTAGAAACTCGCTATCGCTGCTAAACCAACCGTTAACTGATAGAAAATCGAGGTTGCTTTTTCCCATAACGTCAAGCGGTCTGTGTAACTTGCGTCTAAAGGTACGACAATCGTATCACCCGGATTAATAGTTGTGTTATCTCGGCCAATCCAAGTCGCATCAGGGATTTCAACCAAGCCATTAGCTCGAATCACATATACACGGTCATCATCGGCTTGCTGACGCAATCCACCACTTGACGCTAAGTAATCTTCTAATTCCCACATTGGGTTGTATATGTGAGTGGTAGCGACTTGTACTTCACCAACAATACTGACTTCTTCGCGGTACGTAGGGATATACAGTTTGTCACCATCTTCTAATTGAATGTCGTGGTTTTCATCTTCGATGACACGAGGTAAATCGATGATCAATCGGCCAACACCGTCAACAACGGTCAAATTATTAACCAACGACTGTACTTCACCAATGGCAATGTTGCCGTAAGTGGACGTAATAGATTTAAAGGCTAACTCTTTGCTTAGATTACGAGCTAACTCACGCGCTTGCTTTTTCTCTAATGCTTTTAGTGATTCACGGGTAAAGAAGGCAGACTCTGGGGCTGCAAACTTGGTCAAACCGCCTGCACGCTCAATTACAGAAGCTAAGTTTTCACCTTCGCGAATGGTATAAGTACCTGGATAAACTACCTCACCCACTAACGAGATTCGTTTCTCTTCATGCCAGTTGGCTTTTTGGAAGATATTCACGACATCTTTAGGCTGCACGGCTAGGTTATGCTTGGCATCACCGGCTAAGGCTTGTTTAAGTGAAAAACGCAAATGTTCTTTACTGCCAATGACTGCGTCTAGTTCGACACGAGATATCTCACTCGTTTGCATGTTTGCCGATTCTTGCAGGCCACCGGCTGCGGCAATAAGTTCTAATACAGTTGCGTTTTTAGAAATAGGGTAACTACCTGGGAAATTTACTTGTCCGGTAATTTCGGCCACAGGTACATATTGACCTGGAATCGCGTTGGCTTGTAGTAACTTTACTAAAGGTGCAATTAATTGCTGGCGAGTAAAACGTTTGGTTTTCTCAAGTGCTATCTGTTGTGACTGGATGTCACCGGTTCGAAGCGCATGTAAGTAGTTGTAACCGCCAATAGTGGTACTTTCATTGCCTTTTACCGAATTAAAGTCGCTTTCGTCATAACGATTGAAGAACAATACTAAGTCTTTTGAGTTAAGTTGAATGCTCGAGCCAGACAAAGCCTCTTTCGGTGCAAAGTGTTTAATGACAATGCTACCGTATTCATTTTCTGATTTGTTTTCAGAAACAATGAGTGCATAGTTCATGTCAGTAGACAAGCTCAAGTCGTCCGAACTTGCGATCAAATCATTAAGAGTCATGCCATCAAAGTAGGCATAGGCACTTGGGCGTGATACGGCGCCCGCAACATGGACAACTTGGCTAAATTGTTGAGAAATAGGCAACACTCTAACCACATCGCCGCCTTTAAGCAGAGCTGGAGTCGCCGTTTGTGTATTAGTTAAATCAACACGCTTAACAATTCTTTGGTAGTTTTGGTCAAGAGTAGTTAACAATACATTCTTAGGGTACGCCAATGAGGTTAATCCACCCGCTAATTTTATAAGCTCTGGTAATGTCTCATCTTTTTTAATTTCATATATTGCTGGTCGACGTACTTCACCATAAATTTTTACTTGTGCGTCGATCGAGTTGATAAAGATTACATCGCCGTTTTGTAAACGGCTGTCTTGAGAAGCGTCACCTTGAGTGAACATTTTGTATAAATCTAACGTCGCTACCGTTTGATTAGCGCGTTTCAGTTCAATGTTTCTTAAAGAACCGATATTGGTTGGGCCACCACTCATAAATAGTGCATTGGTAATAGTCGATAGACTTGATAACTGATAGGCACCTGGCTTTTTAACATCACCAACCACGAAGACTTGAATAGAACGTAAACCGCTAATAGAAACAGAAGACTTAAGCCCTATCATGCTAACGCTCACCACATCCGCAATGCGCGCTTTTACTTCTTGGTAACTCAAGCCAGATACGTTCATTGGTTCGAGTTCGGCGAAGCTTATTTTGCCTTCGTTATCGACAGTAACGACTTCGGTGCTTGAGGCTTTTCCGTACAAGGAGATTTGTAAACTATCGCCCGGGCCAATGATATAGTCTGCAGGAACACTTAGGTTTCCATTTGGCATAAAAGCAGTTTGCATGCCTTCAAAAATATCATAACCAAAAGGTTGTAAACGGTTTAGATTGTCTTGTTTTTGTTGAGTTTCTTTTGCTTCTGCTTCAGGAGATTTGGTAGAACGCTGGTTTTCTAAGTATTGTAATTCTGGAGCTGCACTACGATTAGAAACAGGGGCATTGCCGCCCTCTAGTGCGCTGATATCGATACCAAATTGTTTGGCCATCGCTTTTTGTTGCGCTTTAGGGAGTTTTTTAAATTGTTCGATTTGCGCCGCAGACGGCGTAGTAGAAATTTGTGCTTGCGCGGTCGACAGCCATAAAGCTGAAGCTAGTGACGCAACTGCAACGAACCCTTTAAAAAAGGCCTTGTTCATAGATTAATCCTCTAAAACGTTTTCAAATCTTTAATATTAAGTTTGGGTTAAATCTGAAACTTAATTACAACACGAAAGGCAAGATAGGATGTAACCTTGGAAATCCCTTTACCAAAAATCGAGTGCGGGATACTACAGTAATCTCCGCTCTTTTACACCCCTAAGTTTACCATTTTAGGAACACATGCCGCTATTTTCGTCACCTTTAACCGTAAAAGCTTGTAATTGTTGTAATTAATTTACATAAATCTTTTTTAGGCAATTTATTAATACCCGCAGCACCTGCTCGGCCTCCACCGGTTTCGAATTGTGAGCATATTTCGCCGGCACCAGTTTTGTTGTTAAGTGGTGCGCGTAAACTTACTAAGTAGTGGTCTTCATCGATTGTTGTTAACACAACATGAGCGCGATCAGGTGACTGGTTTGCTAAATGGTTGCCGTAAGTACCGCTAATGCGTCGACTCCAAGGTTCGTCAGCCAACAAGACTGCTAAGCATTGCTCACTCACGTGTTTGATTTCACTTTGAGACGCCATCGCAAAGTCGCTATCAAACGCTGCCTTTAATACATGAAACGGCGAGTTCGAGTCGCTGATACAATCAAACGGGTTTGGGTATTGTAGTAATGCTTGATACAAGTCTGCAGGGTGATAAGCCAAATCATCTGTGTGAGCACCATAACCATTATAATTGATCAGGGTACCTAGCTCTTTAAGTTGCTCAGCTTCGGTTTCACTTAACTCTGCTTGTTTAGCTAATTGGTCAGCAACGGATACTAAGTTGTCGCCATAAGCTGCCGTTATCGCCCATAAGTGAAACTGACCTTCCAAAAGTTTATCAACAATCAAGGCTGTACACGTATCCGCTGATAAATCGATGTGCGAGTCCAAATTACTGACATTAGGAATAGAGCCCGCTCGATGATGGTCAATGTATAACACCTCAGCTTCTGTTTTTAATACCGAAGACAATGCATCTATGTTTTTTTCCATAGAGACGTCGAGGATGGTGACTTTGGATTCAGGCGTTAACTCCGAAAGGGGAATTTGTTTAACGAGACTAACATCACGCTTAATACCCGTTATTAATGCAGCATCACTGGCTTTGGTGTCATTGTGTTGTGCTAAGCGCAATTGTAACAACGCCAAAATGCCATCGGCGTCGCCATTAAATACATCAAAATTCATTTATTCTTCTTTTTATTGTTTGGTTTTGCCAGTCTGGGCTATTTTATTAACTTCATCGCAATCAATTGCTCAATTACTGCATCGGCACACTCTTCAATCGACTTACCTTCTGTTTCGAGGTGCACTTCTGGCTTTTCAGGAACGTCATACGCCGAGTCAATTCCCGTAAAGTTCTTGATTTCGCCATTACGAGCTTTTTTGTATAAACCTTTCGGGTCACGCTCTTCACATACTGATAATGGAGTATCGACAAACACTTCAATAAACTGCCCTTCTGGCATCAAATCACGCACCATATTCCGATCACTCGCAAACGGCGAGATAAAGGCGGTAGATACGATAAGACCCGCATCAACAAACAGTTTACTGACTTCGCCAATACGACGGATGTTCTCGACCCTGTCTTTGTCACTAAAGGTCAAATCGCCATTTAGACCATGACGTACATTATCGCCATCAAGTACATAAGTATGACAACCGCGCTCAAACAGCTTTTGATCAACGGCATTAGCAACGGTTGATTTACCCGAACCGCTTAACCCTGTGTACCAAAGTATTGCAGCCTTGTGTCCATTGGCACTCGTACGTTGCTCATGAGACACATTGTGCTGGTGCCATACGACATTTTCTGAAGTCGAGCTTGCATTCTTCGCTGTGCTTGTTGTCATAATGATTTCCTTAATGGCTTCATTCAGTTTTGTACCGCTTATAGCGCTTACTGACATAACAATATGATTTGATTGTAAACTACCCTATTTAGAATGTCTTTATAAGGAGGGGCCATTTCATCAAATTTTCTTAATTAAAACAGAATTGGTTTTATAAATAGAATTCATTCATAAGGCTTGGTATTCTTGCTGGGTACAAATATCGATAGTGAAGAGTGACTTCAGTCGATAGCTGTTAATTATATGGCCTCTTTTTTACCCAAATAGCGGCCTAATATACATTGAAAAAAAGGACACAAAGGAAATTTCAATGACTCAAAGCACAAACAAAGCAAACAACAAGCTATCCAAAGTAAAAAAGGCAATTATTCCAGTTGCTGGTTTGGGTACTCGAATGCTACCAGCCTCAAAAGCGATACCTAAAGAGATGTTGCCCATTGCCGACAAGCCTATTATTCAATATGTCGTCAATGAAATTATTGCGGCGGGCATCAAAGAAATTATCTTGGTGACCCATTCTTCTAAAAACAGCATCGAAAATCACTTCGATAAAAGCTTCGAGCTTGAATCTATTCTAGAAAAACGGGTAAAGCGTCAATTACTAGATGAAGTACAGGCTATATGTCCTAAGGACGTCACCATCATGCACGTTCGTCAAGGCGAAGCAAAAGGCTTAGGTCACGCGGTGGCTTGTGCTCGTCCGTTAGTGGGTAATCATCCTTTTGCCGTAGTATTGCCAGATGTGATGATCAATGACTACGACTCAAACTTAAAACAAGACAATCTTGCAGAAATGATCCGTCTTTATGACGACTCACGTGCAAGCCAAATCATGGTTGATGCCGTACCTAATGAAGATGTAAACAAATACGGTATTGCCGATTTAGATGGCGTTAAGATTAAAACAGGTGAATCAAAAGCAATGGTTGGCATGGTTGAAAAACCAAGCGTTGAAGATGCACCATCTAACCTAGCGGTTGTAGGCCGTTATGTTTTGTCTGCGGAAATTTGGGATATTCTAGAGCGCACACCAGTGGGTGCAGGAGATGAGATCCAATTAACCGATGCCATTGCGACACTGATGGACTGGGAGCAAGTCAACGCTTACGTAATGAAAGGTTCTTATCACGACTGTGGTGACAAGTTAGGTTACATGAAGGCCTTTGTTGAATACAGCAAGCGTCATCCTTTATTGGGTGAAGCGTTTTCTGAATACTTAAGTGCAAAATAGTTACTTTATTCGACTACGTTAATCAGGACGGGTCTTTCATCAAATTAAGGGCGGCCATTAAACCGCCCTTTTTATTGCTTTTAGCTCAGTTTTTGTTGCCCTAAAATGTTGGGCTGTGGCCCCTTTTTCAATTCCTTTATCGCTTCAGCTTCACTTTGCTCCAAGTCAAATTCTATTAGGTCATGTTCGTTGTACGGTTTTTTCGCAAACTGTTCACGCATATTAAGCAGCACCGCTTCGAGCTCTTTGTGATCTTCTGCCCACAACAAATCACATATCTCGTCACTTGGGCTAAATGCCGTGGGAGCTTGAAGTAACGCATGCCTAATCAATAAATGTTCATTGAGATCACACGCGTCCTGTAACTCCTCTAAAATGCTGTTTATTTCCGGCCACGGTAACATGAGCTCTTTGGCGGTCATGATTCTTGGGTGATCAGTGCCGGTAACATTGTCTCCGACTAGCAGTTCTTCATAGAGTTTTTCACCTGGCCTTAATCCGGTGCATTCGATAGCGATATCACCCGTTGGGTTGTTTTCATCTTTCACTTCTAGACCACTAAAGCGGATAAGCTTACGAGCCAAATCAATGATTTTCACTGGTTCACCCATATCTAAAACAAATACGTCACCGCCTTTTGCCATTGCGCCAGCCTGAATAACAAGCTGAGAAGCTTCTGGAATCGTCATAAAATATCGTGTTATGTCTTTATGGGTAACGGTTATGGGTCCACCATTTTTTATTTGTTGGCGAAACAGTGGGACGACCGAACCAGAAGAGCCTAAAACATTGCCAAACCGCACCATACAAAAACGGGTAATAGATTGATGTTCGGCCAATCCTTGCAATAGGAGCTCCGCCATTCGTTTGGTGGTGCCCATTACATTCGTTGGTCTTACGGCTTTATCGGTCGAGATAAGCACAAAGGTTTCTACATCATTGACGATGGCCGCTTTTGCCAAGGTCAAAGTGCCAAAGACGTTATTACGAACGCCTTCTGCCACATTGTGTTCGACAATGGGTACGTGTTTGAAAGCGGCCGCATGATAAATAGTGTCGACTTTATAAGTACGAAGAATGGACTGAACCCGCTTTTTATCTTGAACACTGCCGAGTAACGGCACTAACAAAGTGTCATTAACACCTAACTCTTTGAGTTCTTTGTCTATGGCGTATAGTGAGAATTCACTTAGCTCAAACAAAATCAACCGAGCAGGTTTGACGGCCAAGATCTGTCTACATAACTCAGAACCAATCGAACCACCAGCCCCCGTCACCATCACCGTTTTGCCAGTAATGTTTTTGCTGAGCAACGCTTGATTTGGTTTTACTGGGTCTCGTCCTAACAAGTCATCAATTTCGACTTCTTTGAACTGAGCAAGACCTTTGTTGCCACTCATTAACTCGTCCACGCTGGGAATAGTTAATACTTTTACTGGCATAGGTTCCAAAAACCTCAAAACCGCACGTCGCTCATCTCGAGAGATACTCGGAAACGCTAACAACAATGCGCTAATGTCATATTTTTGCAGAAGAGAACTTACGTTGGCTCGACCATACACCTGTGCTCCCTGGATTATCGAGTCTATCTTTTTGGTGTCATCATCGATAAAACCGACGACGTGATATTCATCACTGTTTTTTAACGACGTGGCTAATTGTCTGCCTGCAGCACCGGCACCATAAATTAGTACCGACTGTTTGCCCACCTGTTGCAGCCTGGCAAACATGGCATAAAGACCGAATCGCAACCCCCCCAGTAATATCACATTAAAACACGCAAAAATAAAAGGAACGCTGCGTGGTATCATAAACTTTAAGTAATAAGCCACACTAATAGCGGTTAACAAGCCAACGAGGCTCGCCGCCACTATTGTCCAAACCACCTGTAAGTTCATATACCTCAGCATATTGCGGTAAAGGCCAAGCTTGAGTAAGGTCAGTAATGTTGTTGCTGCAACAAAGGCCAAAATCAACCAGTGAAAAGGATCGTATATCACCGCTATTTGGTCCCACCTTGCAATCAAGGCGCCCATAAAAGCAATACCAATCATTAAGGTATCAATTGCAACCGCCATTACTACTTTGGTGGTTCTGGATAAGCCTATTACCGATTTTAACAATTGCATATTTCGCTCTCTTTATTTTTATTCTTTTAAGTAGCTACTATTTATAATGTGACGGCGCTTTGGTTGTTTATATAAAACATGCCAATCGTCGTGCCTAAGTCCGCGAGTCCTGCCCCTTAGAGTCATTGGCTTCAGTGGTATTACGTTCAGTCGCCTTGGCGTCGGGAACCTTGTCACCCTGACCGCTACCAGTGACCGTTTGTAAAATGTATTTGAAATAACTCGTGATGGTTAAGGACTGGAGCATTTGCGCATCTAACTTGGCCAAACGTTCTGGTGTCGACATGTCGACATTGTTCACTTGACCCAACCCTGTGATCCCTGGTCTTGATTGGTACACACCGAGCGCTTCGCGGGCTTTGGTCAGCTCAATTTGATTTTCAAGTCCTGGTCTCGGTCCGACCAAACTCATCTCACCTTTTAACACATTCCACAACTGTGGTAGCTCATCGAGTTTGGTTCGACGTAAAAACGCCCCCAACTTCGTAATTGAAGCCGCACTCGCCAGGTGACTTGCAACCGACTTGGTCTCTATGGTCATGGTCCTAAATTTGACGAGAACAAAAGGCTTTTGGTGACGCCCTACTCGTTGCTGAAAAAACAACGGATAGCCAGTATCAAACAAGCCAATGACATAGATAATGGCAAGAACAGGCGCGCCCACAATAAGGCCCAAAAGAGAAAATAAAATATCTAAACATCTAATCATGGTTTTGACTCAAAAAATAAAGAATGGAATCTTGGGTGTTTATGTTTGGTTGCCAACCGGTTTGTTGGATGGTGTTGGCAATATCAAACGCCATGTCACCGATTAGTCGGTCGGTAATCGCGGTTTTTCCGGTTATTCGACCAACCAACTTAAATACCGAGGCAGGTACAGGCACATTTAAGCTTTTACTTTTCACCCCTGCTTTGATGGTATTGACCATCTGAGTGGTCGATATCGTGTCACCGTTACTCACAACAAAAGTCCCGCTTGTGGGTTGGTTACATAGATGGGATATCAAGCTGATCAAATTATCTATGTACAACAGACTACGACGGTTATGGCGAATTGCACCTAACGGCATCGGCCACTGTTTTTTTAGTGCATTGGTTAGACTCATAAATGTGCCTTTGCCACCGGGTCCGTATACCATACAAGGCCTCAAGATGGTTAATACAGGCGCAAATTTAGGACTGGCAACGGGTTCGGTTTGGGTAAGGGACGATTGAGCAAATAATCGTTTAAGTTCTTGTTCGGCTTGCGCTTTTGATTGGCCGTAAGCGTCGTTTTCATCGACAGGTGCTGTCGCTTTGACGCTACTCAAAAATATAAAATGAGGAATGCCTGCTTTTAAAGCAGCTTTGGCCAGTTGAACGGTGCCTTTAACATTTATATCACTAAATGACTGACCCGTTTTTAGTGCTTCAGCGTTGCCTGCACAATGAATGACCGTATCCACCCCATGTAAATCTTCTTTTAACAAGGTGTCCCAATCTGTATTGCCGTCGATGTCTCCTACGTTAATAACTTTCGCATTTGTCAAAGCCTCAAGCTCTGCATTTGAGTGACGAATAGGTAATATAAGCTGCACTTCATCTTTATTGCCGTCTGTCTCATCAGCGTTATTAAAATAACGAGCCAAGTGTCCGCCAATAAACCCACTTGCGCCTGTGATCAGGATTTTTCTCATTGGCCAAGCTCCTCATAAATTTTTATGTGTCGTTCTGCCACTTTTTTTACGTCAAACTCAGCTTCCGCTAACGCTCGGCCACGTTTACCCATTAGTCGTCGCTTATGGTGGTCTTTTGCCAATGACTCAATCGCCTGAGTCAACGCGTCAATGTCTCTAGCAGGAACGATTAAGGCGGTCTCATTCTCAATAACCGCCTCTTTACAGCCTGGATTATCGGTCGTGATCACTGCCCGGCCAATCGCTGCGGCCTCAATAAGCACTTTTGGTAAGCCCTCTCCATAATAAGAAGGCAACACAACGATATGGCTATTGGCAAAGTGTTTTTCTACTTCATTACTTGGCCCAACGACTTCAATAAAACTGGCCTGCTGCCACGCTTCAAATTCACCTATCGAAACACTTGTCGGGTTATCAGGGTCGGGTCCTCCAATCAAAACAAACTGAATATTAACGTTAGGTTTACTTGAAAGTCTTTTGGCAGCTTCGACAAAGTCATACACGCCTTTGTCTTTTAACAACCTTGCAGCCATGGCGACTCTAACTGGGCTGCAGTTAGCGGCTTCCTCTTCAACAATTGGCTCTTCAACATAATCAAATTCGGTCAAGTCGGCCCCAGAGCCTTTGATCATTTGCGCGACGTCATCTGGTTCCTTTAAAACGGATAAGAGCTGTTGTTTGTCAGAAGGGTTTTGAAAGATAATCGTTTTGTTTTTGTGGGACAAAGCTAATCGATACAACCACTTGATCAACGTTCGCTTAACAGTGTGCCCGTCCGATGAAAACATCAAACCAAGGCCACTGATGGCAAAAACCAATGCCGGTATATGAACTAATTTAGACAATAAACCAACGTACAATGCAGGCTTAATGGTGACGGTATGCACGATATCAGCGTTGACGTCTTTTAGTACTTGATACAACTGGCGCATCGCAGCCAGTTCGCGAGCTGGGTTGGCACCTGAGCGACTAAATTCGATGTAGTGACAACGTATACCAAGCTGACTTAACTCATCAAAATCACCCGTGTCCAAACAGGCTAAGTGAACCTCATAGCCCTCTTCAATAGCTTTAAGCGCGATAGGTAATCGATGCGACTTAAAAAACCAATCAACGTTTACAACAAACAACAAACGTTTAGTCATGAGCAGCTACCTCTGGTTTAACATCAATATTCCAAGGCAAACCAAACATGTGATCAATATCTAATGTCGGGAATACTTCATATCCAGCGCCTGGATAAAGTGTCAATTCACCAAAATAGACGCGCCCATCTAACTGATAAAAATCCACCCGAACAAAGCTAAAGTAGCGGCCAATTTTTTCGGCCGCTTCAAGCATTTCGTCAAAACAAACGGGACACTCAGGCGAAGGGACTTTACTTGGATGACTAAAATCGATGTTTAAGTCATTCCAGTTTCTATCAAAAATGTTTCTGTGATGACCATTAAAACGACCGGTATCAAGCTGTACAAAGTGTGCCTTGCCGTGATAGACAAAAAACTTGTAGTCATCTGGCACTGTGCCCTTAAAGTCCAAAAACGCTTCGACGAACACCTGCTTTTTAATATTTTTGTAGCCCCATTCTCCTAACGTTGAGTATTGGTCGTGCTTGAACCAGCGGCGGCGAGTTTTTTCCAGCTCATCAAAATCCAATTGGCTTTGCCCTTGTTGGTAAAACAAATTCATCCGACTGCCATGATTGCCTTTTATGACAAATTGTTGAGGCAGGTTATTGTTGTCGAGCCAACGTTCAAGCTCTCTAAAGCTGGTGCCTTGCCACAACGTCTCAGGAACCAAAATGTTTGGACACAACTTGGTCGCCCAGTCTTTGGACGCAATTTTATCGGCCGCGATGGTAAACAAAGGGTCAAATTCATTCAGTTTGCGCCAATTGACCTTTTCATTAAATGTTTTGGGGGCGTTTAAATTCGGTCGTTTTTTAAAGCGACGAAAATACAACAATTTAATTTTTAGTCGAACGGGCATCAACGCAACCAAGGATGAAAACCAACGATACTGCCAACTAACCATTTAATTTTCCTTCTATTTGACTGGCATTTTTTCGCAACTCACTTCGCATTTCTACACCAGCACACAACCACACAAACTTCGTAACAAAGAGCAGATACATGTATGCAACGACACCATCAAAGCCCCATTGAAATGCAAACCAAGGACAAAGCACAAAAGAGAGAATTAAGACGACAAGATTGATACGGACCAATCGGTCACTTTCGTGGCGTAATATGTAAAACTGCTCCAGGTAAGTAACCATCACACCAATTGTGATAAAACCAACAAAATACGGTAAGCGCCAAGAGTGTTCTGCAACGTTCGAGTCAAACACGAGCGTAATGATCCAGTTGTGCATACTGACACTGACGCCAACGGCGATAACCCCAATACCCATTAACATCGCTAAAGGGCGGATAAGACTGTGGTAGTTCTTTGTTACTGCAATCCGGCTTTGAAATAAAGACATCGCAATGATGTGGGCAAGAAGATAGAAATAAATCAAACTACCAAACACAGCTAGGTCTTTAGGACCTAACAGCTGTTCGACGGTAATTCTAGGAATAGCTGCAATAAGCGCCACGATAAAAGCCTGCAGGCCTACGGTTTTTATAAAATACCAAGCAAGGCTTGTCGTACTAGTGCGTGTTAAGGCTTTGTTATCTGGAGGAAATGAAGCAGGTTCTTTAGGTTTAATGGATAAGCGCAAATACAAGAATGCACAAGTTAGCAGGGTTATACCTCCGAGACTCAACATCAATCCAAATGATGGCATTAGATCCAAACTGACCGCCACAAAAACAACGAACACAATAACAAAAACAACGGTCGTGACTTTTAGCCCTAAGCCTACGGTTTGATTCCTTATTTCATGTGCTTGACGAGTGTCTGCATGTACTTCGTAAAATTTGAGGGAACACACTAATAAAAATAGCGATATTACTTGCAGGTTGGAATCAAGTTCATTGGTACTTCCAGTCCAATTTGAGAAGAAGACCACCAATAAACCCAAACAAACGACCACCATCAAGGACCAAAACTGCTGATCTCTAAGTGTTAGTAAAGCAGGCCAATCAATGTGACCTATTCCCTTTAGCTCTGTATCTTGGGTACCGTAGTTTTTGAAGTGGCCACTTAGCAACACAAAAAATGGCGCCAGTACACTCAAATAGTAAAAGTAATAACCCAGTCCAGTCAGACCCGTTGAAGCCAAGACCAACTTAATGACTAACCACTGAATTAAGATAAATAAAATGGATTGAGTGAATAATTTAGGAAACATTAACTTGCCTTACTCTGATGTCGTAGGCCAAATAAAATAAAATGGTAAACAAAAATGGTAAAAACGACTGCTTGTAGCGAATCGCACTGCCTGGGTTAAAGAAACCAACCGGATACTGAGCCAACAAAAACAGAATGACGCCACCAAATAACATAAAAAAGGTATGAACATAGAGCTCAGACTGTTTCACAGACGCCCTTAAGATCAGATAAAAGATAATAAAGACGGTAGCCAAACCTTCGACAAAAAACGGCAGCATTGTAATGACTTTAACGGCCTCCATAAAAGTCGGACCAATAAACGAAATAAACATACCACTAAGTGCTGATAGCAAAAATTCATCCACACTTTGCCAGACGTTGCCGATTCGTGTTAACTCACCTTTCGTCGTGAAGTTTCGGTGGAATAATTGCAGGTACGTGGAAAGCTGGTCGTAAAACAAATGAATAACTAAAGCAAACAAGCCAATGCCCAACACAGATAAGGTTAGGGTTATAAACACCTTTTTTACTTTTATTTGGTAGGTCATTGCGTACAACAAAAACCAACTAATTGCCGGCACATAAAGAGGCTTAAAGAATGCAATCATCAAATAGGTAACAGCGAGAACGACTTTGTGTTTAACGCTCCAGTCTTCGCCGGAGATTTTATGAATAAGCAAATACGCCAATACGCCTAACAAAGCATTGAGCACGGCTTCTTTCGAATGAATCGACGTCCACATGAGCGTCGAAGGCATGCACATGACTAAGAGAAACATAAGCCAGTATGGCGCAGGCATTTCGATTTTTTTAACGCCTAACCATATTCCAGCCAAGCCTATAAATAACAGAGGGAAGTTGGCGATGACGTTATACCCAACAATGTTGGAAAACATCTTGCCAAAATAAGACATGATAAACGCGGTCGACGACCAGTCATTCCGGTATAAAAACATACCGGATAAATAGCTTTGCGTGTCCCCTAATTGTGTCATGCCACCAATGACGTACCATGATATGAAGGAGAACAGAAGCTTGGCTAAAACTAACGATACAAAAAACTGCTTTTTGCTCATTCGCATCCTGACTGACGTGTTTCGTCACTTATTATTATTATGTCGTGGTGTGTATCACAAATATACACTAACCCTTTAGACAAAGGTATCGTTAAACGACCCTAAAGGCTACAAAAAATAAAAATAATAAAGCGTTGTCAGGACAGATATTGAATAGGTGAGGGAAACTGGAAGACCAGCCTTGGCAAAATCTTTGAGTCGATATTGACCAGCGTTATAAACCATGAGGTTTGTTTGGTAGCTATAAGGACTGATAAAACTACTGCTTGCAGCAAACGCGACGCCAAGTACAAAGGGCATCACATCCATTGATGAAGACATAGGGATAGAATATGCAATAGGGAACATCAACGCCGCTGCGGCATTGTTGGTGACTAATTCGGTTAATATGAGTGTGATAAAAAACACAGTTACTAACATTAAGAAGCCTGGTGGCCACACCCAATTATCCAGACCCAATACAGCAGAGGTGGATGAAGCTACAGTATTACCGACCTCATTGCTCACTGATTGCACATCAAAGTCGACCATTCCTAAGAAATAGCTCAAAGTCCCTGTATTGGTCATTGCCTGTGATAACACAATAGCGCTGCCAACAATCACCCATATTTGATATGGCATACGTTGCTTGATGTCTTGAGAGGTCATACAGCCTGTCAATACCATGACAATCAATAATACCGCCAAACCTTTAAACAGACTAAACAATCCCAAACCAGCACTGACGATCACCGCCAAAAAGCCTAGTACCGCAAACCACTCGCGCCAACCCGATAATTTGTGCTCTGGTTGTACACCGCTCAGAATAATAAAGTTCTTTTTTACGTTGTGACGTTTGTGGAAATCACGACCGGTAACTAAAACCAAGTAGTCACCCGCTTTGAGTCTCAGCTCACCGAGTTTGCCA
This sequence comes from Psychrosphaera sp., assembly GCF_982872775.1. Lineage (NCBI taxonomy): Bacteria > Pseudomonadati > Pseudomonadota > Gammaproteobacteria > Alteromonadales > Pseudoalteromonadaceae > Psychrosphaera > Psychrosphaera sp. Next base: position 28,872 of record NZ_CEYNSH010000025.1, read on the forward strand.
CTTAATGAGGCACCATCGCGCTTAACCGCAATAACTGCGGCATCGAATTTCGAGCGGAACTGGGAGGCTTTTAATGTGCTTCTAACCAAAGGGCTATCTGGGCGAATAACCACTTCGGTCAAATCCTCAAGGTCGACCGTATTAGACTCGACGACGATGTCCAACCCCTCAAATTGCTCTAGCTGCGATACTTGATTGATATCACCACTAAACAACAACCTATCACCCGCTTCCAAAACCTCTTCAGGTGAAACGGGCGAATACACCTTTTTATCGCGGATAATCTCGACTAAAAATAGAGATTCGAGATGACGTAACCCAGCGTCTTGCACGGACTTGCCAACGAGTTTTGACTCTGCTGCTAATTTGGTTTCGATAACGTATTTTTGAACTTCTGGGTTTGCCAAGGCTTGATTAGGTAAAAACTTAGATATGCCAAAAATAGCCACAGAGGTGACTGCTAATGCGCAAATACCGACCGGTAAAAATACAAAGAAGTCGAGGCTTTCTCCTGTCGCCTCAACGTACATACTATTGACAATCAAATTGGTTGAAGTCCCAATAAGCGTCAATGTACCGCCTAAAATAGCTGCGTAAGACAAAGGGATTAATAAACGACTCGCCGCGATTTTGGGGTTGTTGCGTATCGGCCTTATAAGCGTTGATACCACCGCAGTGTTATTCAAAAACGCGGAGCCTAACGCTGTCGTTATAAAAAGCTTTAGCCAAGAGAAAAAATAAGAAGAGCTTTCGATTTTGCCAGTTAACCAGCGAATAACGGAGGTTTTTTCAATGGCAACGGAGGCCAGTAACAACATGACCAGTACTAACAAGCCTATGTTAGTAAAGCTATTGACGACCGTTTGTTCGTCGACATAGCCAAGTAGGAATACTGCCAACAATGAAGAGCAAAAAACTTGCGCCGCATTGTTGGGAAATTTGACCAACCCAATAATCGTACTGACAAAAATCAGCACCATGATCATCACGTCCGTGCTCATTGAGTTGGTCCTTTTGGTTATTTACCTAACAGCTCAGTAATATCACGTGCATCCCAATGTGGGAAGTGTTTACGAACTAAAGCGTTAAGTTCAATTTCAAATTCTGAAATTGTTGAGCCACCGACTTTTGATGAGCGCTGGCCTTTGCCAGTGATCATACCGGCACCAACCGTAACGTTGGTCATGCGGTCGATTACAATGAAAGAGCCTGTGCCTTTCACTTTATTGTAAATATCAAAAGCCACTTGATGGTTTAATGATAGCTGACAACGAGCAATTTCATTTAACTCTAAACGAACCGCTTCGTGGCGCTCCATTGTGTTCACATCAACTTTGTATTCAATATCTCTTAAAGAGCCCGCTGTTTGACGTGAAGCAAATTTAAAGTCGTACTGCTTGTTTGGCACCATTGGTTGTTCGGCCATCCAAATCAGATTTACTTCTAAATCGTTAGCAACTTGCGCAAGGTTATTAGCGTGTACCAACACATCACCGCGGCTCACATCAATTTCGTCTTCCAATGTCAGCGTGACGGCCATTGGCGCAAATGCTTCTTCTAGATTGCCATCAAACGTGACGATTTCTTTAATCTTGCTTGTTTTACCAGATGGTAATACCGCAACTTCATCACCCACGCGAACTACACCGCCCGCGATTGTACCGGCAAACCCTCTGAAATCCAGGTTTGGACGATTTACGTATTGCACAGGCATACGGAAGTCGTCGTAGTTGTATGAATTGCTAATTGGCGTATTTTCTAGCATTTCCATTAACGTCTCGCCGTGATACCACGGAGACTTTAATGAGCGACTGACGACGTTGTCGCCTTTTAATGCTGAAATTGGCACAAACTGTACGTTTTGTAATTCCAGTCTTTCGGCTAGTTCACTGTAATCCGCTTTGATGTCGTTAAAGACTTTTTCGCTAAAGTCTAAAAGGTCCATTTTGTTGATGGCAACGATGACGTTTTTAAGGCCTAACAGAGACGCAATGAAGCTATGACGACGTGTTTGAGTCTGTACACCGTAACGAGCATCCACCAAAATAATAGCAAGGTCAGCAGTCGAGGCACCGGTTGCCATATTACGCGTGTATTGCTCGTGTCCTGGCGTGTCCGCAATAATGAACTTACGCTTATCTGTCGAGAAATAACGGTAAGCCACATCAATGGTGATACCTTGTTCACGCTCAGACTGTAAACCGTCTACTAGCAAAGCTAAGTCAAACTCTTCGTCTGTTGTATTGAATTTTTTAGAGTCGTTTTTGATGGCTGCTAACTGATCTTCAAAGATCATTTTTGAGTCATGTAACAAACGCCCAATCAGGGTACTTTTACCATCATCCACAGAACCACAAGTAATAAAACGCAGTAACTCTTTGTTTTCGTGTTGAGTTAGATACTCTTCAATGTTTTGTTCGATTAAATCTGATTGGTGAGCCATTAGAAGTACCCCTCCATCTTCTTTTTCTCCATGGAACCAGCGGAGTCATGATCGATGACACGGCCTTGGCGCTCTGATGTCTTAGTCAATAACATTTCTTGAATGATTTCTTGTAAGCTGGTTGCTTCTGATTCAACCGCACCGGTAAGTGGGTAACAACCTAAGGTTCTAAATCGAACCATTTTCATTTCAGGCGTTTCACCTTCTTCAAGTGGCATACGCTCGTCATCGACCATGATCATAGTACCGTCACGCTCAACCACTGGGCGAGGCGCTGCAAAATATAAAGGCACGATTTCAATGTTTTCTAGGTAAATGTATTGCCAAATATCAAGTTCGGTCCAGTTCGAGAGTGGGAATACACGAATGCTCTCGCCTTTATCAACATTACTGTTGTAAATATTCCAAAGCTCTGGACGCTGTTTCTTTGGGTCCCAAGCGTGGTTCTTGTCACGGAACGAATAAACACGTTCTTTCGCACGAGACTTTTCTTCATCACGACGAGCGCCACCAAATGCGGCATCGTATTGACCTTCATTTAGGGCTTGTTTTAAGCCTTGAGTCTTCATGACATCCGTGTGTTTGGCACTACCATGAGTAAACGGACCTACACCCTGCTCTACACCTTCCTGATTGATGTGAACTTTAAGTTCAAAACCGTATTCTTTGGCCATACGATCTCTAAATTCAATCATCTCTTTAAATTTCCACGTGGTATCAACGTGTAATAGTGGGAATGGAATTTTGGCTGGGAAAAACGCTTTACGCGCCAAGTGAAGCATAACCGCTGAGTCTTTACCAACTGAATACAGCATGACTGGGTTGTCAAATTCTGCTGCAACTTCACGGATAATCTGGATGCTTTCTGCTTCCAACGCCTTGAGATGCGTTAAATTGTATTTGTCCATGTTAATTGATTTACCTAAACTAAATTTTAATATTTTGAAATCTTTCCAGTGCGAGCAACAAGCCCGTCTTTAATGCCCTTCATCATATATTTGAAGCGCAATTTTCCATCCCGATGTGTTGTACTTTGTACCAAAACCTTTAGGCCCATTAGGGTTAAGTTTCTAATCTTCCAGTACGTCGGTACATAACCCCGTCGAGACAGCAATAAGTTGTTTCTAAATTGGTAATACATACGAATTGGGCTACCGACTTTATAAGTAATACCCAACAGTGTTTTACGCTCGTCTCCGAGTCGATGTGGCATGATAATGTTAGTGGCAATACCCACTTTATAACCCTTCGCGCGAGCTCGCCAACACCACTCGTGGTCGACACCATCAATAAACAAACGCTCGTCTTTCTTACCGACTTTTGTGAGGCTCGGCAAATGCAACATCATACCCGAACTAATAATTTGGCTCGCGATTTCAAGATCCGCTTTCACCTTTTGGCGTTTTTGTACTCGAGGTCGCACGTCGTTACTGTCAAAACTACACCATACTTGAGGCCCTACGGCCACCATGTTGTGGTGCTTAAGTCCATAGTCTAACGAAGACTTTAAGCCTTCAATAAACCCATCAGCGACGAGACTGTCTTGGTCAAAAATAACGCCATATTCACATCCAGTCTCAACGAGCTTTTCAAGGCCTTTGTTATGTGCAGCGGCAAGGCCTATGTTATCCGGAAAATGTAAATAGTCTGCTGGCTTAACACCCAATTCTGTTGGCTGTTTGATTGCCGCATCAGCGCTATTATCGATAACAACAACATTGGACACTTGTGTAGTCAAACTGTCCAAAAGTTCACTGGTAATATTCAGATCCGGATTGTATAAAACGACGACCGCACCAATCATTTGTGTTTTCCATGTATTAATTTGCGATCGATATAATAGGCCGCTTTGACAATTTGGGGCGGCATCATTCGAAGACCAAACACCATCAATGCATAAAAAACATTAAATGGCGTCCACAATCGCAATTTGTTCATTGCTAAAAATCGGGCTTTTAATTCATTGACCGATTTAACAAAGCCACGGCGCTTATAAAAACCATCTACGCGGCGAAACTTTAATAATGGCTCACGTAAATTTGAAAGCTTAGCGCCTTGGCTAACCATCTTAATCCATAAGTAATAATCTTGAGTATTCGTATGGCTTGGATCGTAACTCCCATACTTTAATAATGACTCATACCGAATTACTACCGTAGGATGATTTAAAGGACAGCGACGTGCAAGTACTTTCATTAATAAGTTATGGTGTTCTGGCATATAGCGACGACCAACTTGCTGGCCAATTTCGTTGACTTCGGTCAGGCTTGTCCCTAACACATCAATATCTGGATTTTGTTCCAAAAACTCAATTTGTTTATAAAAACGCCCCGGCAAGCAAATATCATCGCTGTCCATACGAATAATATATTTGGGGTTCACACACGCGGCCCAGTCAATAATGGTATTAAGTGCTTTACCTAGCCCACCATTCTCCGCTGACACCAAGCGTTTCACATTTTCGTGCTGTGTTTCAAGACGTTCCAAATATTGGCTCACCTCTTCAGGTACAGGTCCATCTTGGTGAATGACAAATAAAAAATCATCATAATCTTGCTGTAGTACGCTATCGACAGCCTCAATCAACCAAGATAGACGATCTTCTTGGTATACTGACATGGCAACAATGGCACCGTATGATGATTGTATGGGCTTCGACATATTAACTTTTAATAAACCTTTGATACTGCTTTACTTCTTCAGGCAGGTATTGTTCAAATTGAGATAAGTCCTTCTGCGGCCTCGTTTTCCCTAAATTGAGGTGTTCTTGTTGAAGCTCGACGCCCAATAGTTGCGATGCGCGCTTAAGGTCTTCGTCGATATTTTCTAAACGGCCAACAAAATGGAAGAAGTCACTGTCGACATTCGATAAAAATCGTTGGTATGTTTTAAAAAGAGATACCGTGTTTTGATTTTTTAACAGGGCCTCAAAGAGCTCGAGCCTATCTTGGCTATCACAACCGGGGAACGTTTGCTTTACTCTTTTATATTGGCTAGAGCTTGTATCTTTTAACCAGTGATTCATCGACGAGAAAGCTCGTGCCATTGGCTCTCGTAACCAGACGACTCGCTTTGCATTTGGGTACGCTTGTTGATGACTAGGGTAAGCCTGAAAATGACCACTCAAAACACGGAATTGTTTATCAACAAGTGCTGCATTGCCTTTTTTAAAGTTATCCAGTCCGATTGCGCGAGTCGCTACAAAACACTTTTCGAGCCCGTAAGCATTGAAGAGTGACTCTTTGAACGAAGTCCCAGCCGTTTTAGGGATATGGTAAAACACCACCTGCAGGGAGTCCGACGCAACAGCGCCTCCGTCTATGTCAGCCTTACTTAAAAACGACATTTGACCGTTGTCTAAACCCCTGCCTAAGCCTTTGGCAATGGAAATGCCACGTTTCATGTCTTTAGCAACAGATTTAAAAAAATTAAGACTCATTTTGTCCCTTTGTTGACGTTAATTTCCACTTAACAACCCAAAAATAGACAGCCATTTTATCGATTAATGATAGCTTTGTCTGCTTTATTACATTTTTTAACAATTTCAATTGTGTTGATGATGACGAATAGGCCAACACTAATGAGCTCGTTTCTATGAACAATGCTTTATCGGTTGTTTTCATCGACTCTAATAACGCGCCGAATTCGTTGTAGCAGGTTTGCTCTGTTTTTTGTTGTGACGCAAATGGCTTGTCGGAAAAGCTTTGCAAAACTTGGACTAAGGGCTCACTGCAATAGTCACTGTTAGCAAATAACTTCTTTACCTTTTTAATCAATTTTTCTGAATGTACTTTCTTTTCTTCATTTGAAACAAAGGTGTATTTTAAGTTTTTGCCTTTATACCCTTGTAAAAAGCGGTCTAAACGACGGTGAAAACCCTGAGCAGCGACTTCATTCAGCAGTCGCTTAAACTCGAGTGCTTCAAAACTATATGATGTGTTTATTACTCTACTAGGCGCATGTACGTTAAATGTAGGATCTACCGCATCCATAAAATCACTGACAATATCACCGCGTTTAAAAAACGCTTTTCCGTATGGTCGTATATCCAATTCAACGCTAGCGTTATTTTTAACAATGCCAAAGAATTCTTCTAGGCGTTTAATATTCATTCTTCTGGTATTAAACACTTTGGTATTGAAATGGCGCTTGATGGATTGATTATATACCGACTCGGCAGATTCAATTGGGCTTCTAAAATAGTAAATCACTTTACATTTTGGGAACTGTGCAATGATACTTTCGATTCGGACGGCAAATGCTTCTGAAGATAGTAGAAGCGTATGACAATTGGACGCTGCAAAGCCTTCTTTGAGCTTGGCTACTTTTTTGGTGCTTATAACAAGATTTTGATCTTTATCACGATCAAACAAAGTCAATGCATGCCCTGCACTGATTCCGTTCGAGTCTAGTTTGTGTTCTGGGTAATAGATCCCATGGTCAGCTAACTCTTTGCGCTGTTTAACTAACCAATGCTGAATAGCAGAAGACCCGGTTTTACCAGGCCCTACGTGAAGAATAATGTTGTTCATATGATGAGGCGTTACCCACTACCCTAGTTCTTTAAATGAAAAATTCTCGTGTTTTAAGGTTAACCAAGGATTGTAACATGGATCGCGCTCAATGGTGTCGGCCCAATTCGTCTGTAAGTACGACAGCTCACTTTCAAACCGCTTTCGTTTCTCTGGAGAAACATCATCCCCTCGAGAAATGGACTCATGGTGAAACAAAACCGCTTCGGCACAATATATATTTCGTTTGTTTAGAGACTTGACCTTTAAACAAAAATCAACGTCATTAAACGCAACGGTTAGGTCATTTTCATTTAACCCAGCAACCGCATCAAAGTCTTGTTTCGTTACTAACAAACAAGCTGCGGTAACGGCAGAGAAGCTGTTTGTTGCTGCGATACGATTTAGATACCCAGGGTCTGACTCGTCGAAGTATTTGTGAGCGTGCCCTGCACCTCCACCATATCCCATGACTACACCCGCATGCTGGATAGTTTTATTTGGATATAATAACTTAGCGCCTACACAACCAACGTCTGGGCGAGAGACATGCCCAACCATATAAGACAACCATTCAGGTTCTATAACCTCAACATCATTATTAATTAGACCTATTACACTGCCGTTTGCTTGTTTCGCCGCAAAGTTATTGATGGCTGAATAGTTAAACGGGTGTGGGTACTTTAACAGTCTGACTTTTCCTTCCTTCGACAACTGATCAAAGTATTCGAGAGATTCGTTACAGTCAGAGTTGTTATCAACCAAAATAATTTCGTAGTTAGTGTACGTCGTTTTATCGACAATACTGTCTATACAAAGTTGAACTAACGTCTTTTGGTTTTTAGTAGGAATGATCAAGCTAACCAATGGCTCGTGGTTCGCAAAATTCCAAGCAATTGACTGAACACCACTACGATTTTTAACGTTCTTAACATGGCCAGCTTCAATTAACTGACTAAAATCAAAAAACCGTGACAA
>NZ_CEYNSH010000025.1:36903-53172 GCF_982872775.1 Psychrosphaera sp.
CATGCGTGTTTTTTTCAAATGTCGTTTGCGCCAACAACTCTGATTTCATCAAGACACCGGTTCTAATGTAACCTGTTGTTAATAACAGATCCGGGTCCCACTGAGGCAAATATCTTGGTGTCACTCTCTCACTATTTTTAGCTAAGGTATCAGTATCTGTGTAGACAAAGTGACTATCACCAACTTCGAGAGCTTGGCTCATCGCTAATAATGCATTAGGGTGGGTCAGCTCATCACCGGCATTTAAAAGTAAGCAGTGACTTTCTATTCCGAGAGATTCGATTGTTTTCACGACAGCATGTGCACCAACTTGCAACTCAAATGAAAAGCCATATTGTTTAGCAAAATTCTGCGCCAAATCCTCTAGTGAGGCCAAACCAGAACTCTGACTCTCAACCGGAACTAAAATTACCCGTCTCACCTCAAGAATTTGTTTATCAATAGATTGAAGTGTATTGGTCAAAAGCTGTAACGATGACGTTATCACAGGCGTATTTACCTCAATGACAACAAACTTATCATTTGCCGCCGCACCACTCATCGCAGTATTGTTGGTCGTTATTTTATCCAGTTGCTTTTGTTGCTCATTGACGTGCTTAGCATAAGTCGACTTTTGACGTTTCCAAGGAATAAGACTGCCAGATAGTCCCACGCTTCTTGTCATTTTCTTATATAGAGCCAAGTAGGTTGAGTTATTCTTCAAAAACTGAAAAAGAGAGCTAGGTAAAATCGCTTTTATCGTTTTAACGAGCGCGATAGCAATGTAATAAAGGCTTTTCATTATAGGCTTGGGACCCGTTTTATTTTTGGTTTAACAATTTAACGCTGATTTGATGCGCTTTGTTTTGTAGTTTTTTGTGGGCACCTAAAGTATCCATCGCGCCAATAATAACCCCATAAGCCGCCTTTAATTGACCAGACACCTCCAAGACCGTTGCCATGGCGGTAACAACATCAATATTAGAAACGCGTTTTGGGACTTTTGTCTGCTTACGGTAATTCAACAGTGCTTTTTCTGTTAGGGCAATTGGCTCAATTTTAGAGTTTGTTGATGAGCGAGATAACCAGTTTTTTACTTTGAGCTTGTGGGGCAAATTTGCCATGCACGCTCGGCCCACATTCGTGTCGCGCATACCAAAGTACGGATCGGCTAAGACACTAGCACAAAGTTGAAGATATAATTCCGGGGCAGATCTTTGTATCTGTTTGCAAATTTCTTGTTCCGAACCAAGTTCATTGCTTTGCTTTACGATTGGCTTTTGCTGTTGATTCGTAACGTAATTAATAAAAGCGTCAAAGTTTTCAATATTCACCTTTTCATTAAAGGACTTTAATCGCTTAATACTGCTGACTCTATATCGCTCAAATTCGCTCTTTTCTAGCACTGAAAATGAGGTCGTTTGACCTTTGTATGACTGTAAAAACCTATCCAGCATATGGTGCAAAGGTGCATCGGGTAATCGATTAAGTTGACGTTTGAACTCTAAGGCCTCAAAAGAATAGGATAAATTAACCGGTTTGGAACCGCTTGAAATAGGCTTGTTGTAACCAATTTGAGCCAGGAAGTCCTTAACAATATCGCCGTCTTTAAAAAACGATTTGCCATACAAACGAAACGTAATATCGAGCTCAGGTTTTTCTGTCATCAGTTTGTCAATTTTGTCCAAGTTGCCAAATTGGAGCTTTTTTGCCAGCTTAAGAGGAGCGGTTGCAAAGTGACGCTTGACCGATTGATTGTAGCCAGACTCTAATATCTCTAGTGGGCTTCTTACGTAATAAAGATATTGGGCATTATCAAAAAACGCAATGAGATCGTTGATACGTGCGAAAAATGCTTCAGAAGACAGCACAAGAGTATGCACGCCAAGTTTTGTGGTTTCGTCCATGAGTCGTTCAGCTTTTTCTTTAGAAAACGTGAAATCTTTATCTTTCACATCATAAAGTGAACGGGCATTACCAGAACTAATTCCATTGTCATCTAAGTTGTGCTCTGGGTAATGAATGCCCTCTTTTAATAGCTCTTCGCGGTTTTTTAACATCCAATTCTGGATGGCTGAAGTACCAGTTTTTCCTGGCCCCACATGTATAATTACGTTTAACATTGTTTGTTTTGATTTCTTAATTTGTCGCGTTACTTAATTAATTACTGTGTGACTTACTTTATTTAGTCTAATATGCACTAGGACTTTGGAATCATTGGCTATTAATTGGCTTTCATTGGTCGCCAATTCTGTCGTCTGCTCAGTCAAGTTTGATACTAAATGCTTTAATGAAAATTGGCTTTTTTCTACAGCGACCTTGTTCAAGGCAACAAGCGTCATCGCCGAGCCTTCGGGCTCACTCTTGTATGGTGTGTCATGCCAATCAATAAAGTCAAAATAGGATATCATTTTTTGCGGGGTGTTCGCTGAAAAGTTTTTTAACTCTGGTATTAATCCTGGCTCAACAATATCCCAAGCCGACATCACAACAACATTACTTTTGGTAACTTTGTTTAACGGCTCACTATCACTTACCCATTTATATTCTAAACGAAACAGTTCGAGTAGTGACGTCATTTGCTCTTGGCTTGTCGCTTGGCCCTTTGTCTTTCCTTCACTTGCTATTAACAAGAGAAGCTCTTTTGCCTGATTTAATACCGGGAAGTTGTTGATTAAAAAGCGACGAAACAGTCCTAACGGTATCGAGTTTACGTCGACAATACAATCAAATGACACCTGCTCGGTATTATTCGTGATTGGGCTTTCGCTATTATTTGCGTTACCTTCTACCGGCTGACTCAATACTGCTGAGTTATTCAATTCTATTGAGTTATTTAATAATGAACGCCAATACTGTTCATCCGATTTGCTTATTGGGAAGCCATCGACGTTCAATTGGCTCTTACGGTTAAGGGGACTGCGTGCTGTAACGTAGTTTTCGACTTTCAACCACAATACAAACCAAGGTGCTAAGTGTTTTTTCTTTTCAACCAAAGATAGCCATTTACGGTTAAAGGTGGTTAATGAAAACACCAGAGGCTTCTTATCTTGCTTTATGGACTGCGCAATCGTCGAGTCATTAAAGGCTTGCCCGACACCAAACGCTTGCTGAAGAAGGTAGTTTTGTTCTGCAAACTTTGCTTGCAGTCCAAGTGCACCTTTTGCCGTTACTAGCGATGCTTGATCTTTTACCAACCATTTTATTTTTTTTAATCTCGACCACAATTCAGTTACGGTTTGCCTTGCAAACTGCCTTCTCTGACTGAGGTTTTTAGGATTAGTATTATTAATCGCTGCTAAATAACCTGTCCAAGGCTTGAGTGAAGGGTTGGCAATCGATGACGACGACTTTATCTCTTTGTAGTGGTTTTGCTCACCGATAACTGTCATAAAGTGCTCTACTACATCGCGCTTTTGTTTTACGATTGCAGAAAAGTCTGAGACGACCATATTCGCGCTGCCAAACTGGTGTTGCCAAATACTCAATAAATCAAAATAGCGCCCTTGCCAATTAAAGCTACCTTCAAATTCTCTGAATGACTTTTTAAATTGGTGGTTTTGAACATATTCGAGATAGAGGGATTGTAAAAATGAAACTTGATCTCGAAGGTAACAAATGATTTTTACGTCAAATGCTTTTAATGCCTGGCTAACGACATTCACTTCGGCTGGAGCTAACCTAATAAGGCCCTCATAACTGATAACAAACTTGGTCGCAGCTGAAGTCTCAATCTCCGACTTCACTTTATCCCAGAGACACTGACCTGTTTCTTTCTTTTGAAGAATATTTTTAGACAAAAAGTAATGGCGACGACCTATTGCCGTCTCTGAAGCCAATCCGGTTTGGATATAATGAACACCCTGTTCAAGCAAAAACTGCCTATGTTCAAATAGGCAGTTTTGTATTGCGGTGGTTCCGGTTTTGAGGTGGCCTATGTGCACATAGACCGTTTTTCTCAAACCATTATCGTCATTAGTCGCCACTAATGACCTCAATTAACTGTGTGGTCGACACTGAAGGCGTGCGAGGTAAATATACCACCTCACAGATATCTTTAAATTCATCGAACTTACCTTTCCAGTCATCACCCATAACCAAAATATCAGCATTGAAGTGTTCGATGTACTCTCGCTTTTTCTCTAAAGACTCTTCGAAGAAACACAAGTTTACATAGCGTAAACCATTGACAATTTTCATTCGGTCATTTTGGTTGTAGACCGGATAACGTTGCTTTTTACTGTAGTTTAATTCGTCGGTTGAGATACCAACAATTAAGGCGTCACCGTAAGAAGCGGCACGCTGCAATAAGTTAACGTGACCTACGTGAAACACGTCATACGTGCCAAAAGTAATTACTGTTTTCATTTATTTCCTACTGCCCCAATGTCCAATCAATATAAAAATGAGTACTGCTTTTTGGATTTTGACCAATTAAAACTCCACAGCGGATCTGGTACGCGCCAAGATTCACCGTAGTTGAGTTTTAACAACGCATCAGGGTTTGCTGGTAGCAACATGATGTGGCCATTAACGACTTTTTCCTGTAAGGGCAAGACGTCCGACTTACTCACCCCTTTTCTTTCAAGCGGGTTCATGCTGCAGTATTCACCTTCAACAAACCCGGTGAAGATATCTAAATTTATCCCCTCTGGTGTCGTACACCAATAATGCGCGATACCCGAATGCCTTAAATGATACCCTTTTGACTGTAAAAACTCGACCATTCGTTGACGTTCTTCGAGAATTTCTGGCTCGGTATCAAACTGGCTGATGTAACAAATATCAACGTCATCATCATGAGGAATTAGCTTTCCGTCCCGAACAATTCCTAATAACGTGCCTGACGAAACAAACGCTTTAACGCCAAATTCATCAGTTAATAGTTTCATGACTTTGGATAAAGACGACATGATCTTGTTTATACGTTCTGGCGAACTAAGCTCAAATGTCTTCATAAAACCGTGAGGTCCAAGAGCAACGCCTTTATCTTTAACCAATTCATTAATTGTCGAATGAAGTAATAGCGCCGCTTCTGTTTGGCCATCAGCTCTTAACTTCTTGATTAACTTGTTGGCGTGACTGCCTTCGCGAATAGCAGCAAATAATAATGCATCCACCACCGGAGAGCGTTGGTTGTCATTAAATGATTTGACTGCACCCCAATTGTCAAAAATACAATGCCAATTTTTTAGGTCGCGAGAAACCTCAATCATCAAGCTATTGGCACGCGCTGCATATTCACCTGAGCGATTATAAACCACGACTTTATCTAGGTTTCTTACCGTGTTTAAGTCAATAATTAACCAAGGGCTTTGTTCATTTTTAGTATGGAAGTTGGAGCCACCATTCTTTTTACCTTCTAGCGCGCCTTGGCCGTTGTACTTTTTGTCATCGCCATAACAGGAACTAATGATCGTTGACTTATTTTTCGCAACGTTCACGCCATTTTTGTTATAAATTTCAATTGTATCTAAATGAAAAGACTTTTTGGTTTGCAGGCTTAAACGAACAAAGCGGCCTTTTTTATTAGTTTTGGCTACTAATGGCTCGCCTTGTTTGGCACCACCTAGTTCTAGCACTGGGTTTTGCTCTACGTGAGCTTTAATCAAGCCTTTAGCCGCTTCTAACTCTGCCTTAAACTGGTCAAAGTCAAATTGCGGCGCTGCCTCAACCTTGGTTTGTTGTTCTTGAACAGGCAACAAGGCTCTTTTGACGCGTCTTGCGATTCTTCTTAACATATTCTCTTTATTCTTTTCTCAATAGCGTAAATACAGGCTATAACTCAAACGCCGGGTCTGGCTTAGTCCAGCCACGACCGTATCTCGATTCCAAAAAGCCTTCTATTTGATTAGGCACACTAAATTCAAAACCATTAAAGTTGTAAGTCGACAATGGCTCTAAAAGGTCCATTTCAACATCACGGATTTGATAACGCTCCATGTGGGTTGCCACAACATTTTTATTCGGCTTTTTAACTTTGATGAATAAATCCATATCACAATCTTCATAATAACAGTGAAAATTAAGCGAATACGGCGTCGGGAATTTCGTCTTTATTCCAAGTGCTTCCACTTTTTGGCGCCAAATTTCTGCAACTTCTCTTGGCGTTTTTCCGTTAATACCATCAACAATAATAGCTACATCAATATCGTCATCGTGTGGTAAAAAGTCTTTATCACGATATAAGCCAAGTAATGTACCATAACAAGGGAATGGCGATGCACCCAATTCGTTTTTGATTAAATTGCAAAACTCGTGCATTCGTTGAGTTAAAAAGCCACTGTCCATTTCACTGAAAGGCACATTAAGGCCATGACGAGTAAAGATAACCTTAGGCAAGTGCGTGGAGTAACCTCCGCCCTCTTCAATTGAGTCCATGTACACTTTGAGGTTGTCTTTATTGCCCAAGAAAAACTTCTTATAAGCACGCGCTCTATGCAATCGATAAACACCAAAAAAGCGCCCCATAATTTTTGTAAACTCTGGTGATTGCTTTTTACCATATAACCATTCACGCAGAGTGATAAGAGCGACAGCGGTTTTGAAATCCTCAATAGTTGAGTCCAGAACCTGCCAGTTTTCTCCGTCTTGACTGGTGTAAACCAAACGTAAAACCGATCCCATACCAGAGTAGATGTCAGGTGCCCAAAGTTTAAGCTCTGTTGCTTTTGACTCATTAATCTCTATATCAAAAACATGAGGTTGTGGTAACAGCCAACACTCTTTTTTCAGGCGAAGTAGTTCGGCTTCAAAGCCAGCTTTACCGGATTCGTTTAACGTTAAGACATCACCTTGATCAAGCTGAGCGCTCAACATCATTGGCCTAGCTAAGCGACGCTTAAAGCAAACCACTTTTACAAATTTACGGTCCTCAATTTTGAGGGTCTCTGCCTTTTCTTGGGATAACGCCAAATCCGGTGTATTCCAAGCAAAATGCTCAAAGAGGTGCATAATGTGACTATTGACGTGGTTTCTTTGCGCTAAATTCACTTTCTCAGATTTTTTATGAGAGGCAATAAATTCTCTCAGGACTCGATAAAAATTATCAACCGTTTGAGACATGCCACGCGCAATGTAATATTGGTTGATGTTTTCAAGTGAGGCTTTTAACTCATCTTCGAGTACCTTTTTCTGGCTATTAAGTTGATATCGAGATTGTTCAAATACAACCTTGCCAGCTTTGTTGGTAACTGCACACGCAATGCTGGCTGCGCGAGACCCAAAGTTATCTTTACGATTAAAAAACTCTATGCATTCGATATGGTGTTCACCGTCTAGCTCAACTTGCCACCAAGGCTTGACTTCACGCTTTGAATGAAATGACACTGAATTTCCGACGCCACCTGTTAATGGACGCCCTAAGTCCTCAAAGCTCTTAGCGTGAGAACTTGCAGAAACAACGTACTTACCTTTGTACTTTCTTAGCTTACCAGCAGAGTTTCTGATCCAAATAACAACGTGGTTGAAGTTGAGACTGACTGGCTTGTCTTGTGTAATTTTAAATGTGATGGACTGGCCTTTGGCATCCACGTCAAAGTGCCATGGTGATAGATTGCGGACAGGGCCGAATACAAAACCTGAAAGCGCGTTAATTACGTTGGGTAGCTCTGTTTCTGGCTTAAGATTAGAGATTGATTTTTCTAGCTTTACTTGGCTAGGTGTCTTTAAGTACTGCTTAGTAAAAAATGCCAACCATGTTCTTTTAACTTTGGCTTTAATATTGCGAATCAAACTTGTCCTCTCTACCACTCTTTCACAAACTCAAAAAAGCTGCTCTGAATAACATTGCGCAGCCCACAAGAAAGCCCACCATATAAAGACGACAAGACTGCCTTAAGGTGGGCTAAACGAGTGGCGATTTTACGCGAAAACACCAAAAATCACAAAATATTAATCGTTATGAAATGTAACTGTCACATTGCAAAGCTAAAATATCATTTAGCGTAAATCTCTAAATGTAAATCCGCACACTTTTCAATGGAAAGCGGCTTGCTAATGTTTTCGACAAATTGACTATGCAAGCTTCTGTCCTTAACCACTTCCATCATGGTCTCGGCTAAACTCATCGGCTTACCCGTTCTAAAGTGCAAACCATTAACACCGTGTATGACTTTTTCAGCCATTCCACCAATATCACTGACAATAAGTGGTACTTTGTAGTTGAACGACTCTTGAATCACCATAGGTGAATTTTCCCACCAGATAGATGGGACAATAGCCCAGTCCGCTCCTGCCAATAACTTTGGCATTTCGTGAGGCTCGTATGTTCCGTGGAAGTTGAGCTGCACATCACTATTCTTAACAGCTTTTTCAACCTTCTTTTTAAAAGCGGCTGACTGATGCTCGAGGTTTGCACCGTGAATATCGACGACGACATAGGTACGATACTCTTCATCTATGTATTTTAGCGCTTCCAATAAAACCGTAATCCCCTTAAACGGACTTACCTGACCAAAAAACGCAAACTTGACGGTTTCACTTGCAGACATTTTCGCAATCACGTCTTGAGCTTTAGGCTGACCATTTTCAATCACAGTAATGTCGTTTTCTGCCAGACCCCATTCAACATATCGGTCTTTTAAAAACTGAGACGGCGAAACAAAATGGTCTATATTTGAGAAAATCGATTTGAAGTACTTTTCACGTAAGAAGAAGTCTCCTGGCTGTTTTTCTGGGAAACAACCGTGGCAATCTCTTGGTGTTGATTTGTAACACAACTTGCCGTTTGTTTTGAGCATCAAGCCATTGCGATGACACAATGCCAAAAACTCATGAATGGTGAAAACCAGCTTACAGTCAGGCAGAGTTCGACGAATCTCTTCGATGATTTCAACACCCATTAATACGTAATGATGGACATGTACAACATCAGGTTTAAGAGCAATTAATAAATCTCGAAACTCCTGCCACAATTGACGCGTCTTGATATTTGAATATAAAAAACCGTCATCCATTGTGGTATGGAACATGATTTCTCGATGGGTATTGTTACGAGTAGAAAAAGAAGCACCACCGTGTGGCGTTTGACCCGTTCTTGCTAAAAAGAACGCGTCTAATCCACGGTCGCGATATTCTTTATACATATTAAATGCTGCGACTTCCGCGCCACCTTTGTTAATGTCAGGGTGGCCATGAGAAATAATTAAAATGCGTTGTTGATTATTGCTCACCTGCTAACTCCTGAATTAATCCTTCCCAACGAGACACTTGATATACACCATTTAATAAGGTTAGTTTAAATTTCCAATCGCCAGCATCGACTAAGTCTTGTGACAATCTTTCTAAGTGGTACATGACGACCTTACTGGTCACGTAAACTTTTTGGCCGCTGTTGTGCACCTTCAAACAAAGGTCTGAGTCTTCAAAGTCACCTAATACATAAAGAGGCTCTAAACCGCCTAACGATTTGTAGGTTTCAGTTTTCATCAACATACACGCACCTGTGGTTAATGGTGACTCAAAGGTGTCAGGCAAATTGATAATATCGATTGGAAAGCCTTTGTATTGATGGTGGTTCATCCAAATACCGGGGAAGTGCTCATCTTTTCTAAAGGACATGCCCGCGTGCTGAATCGTCTCATCTTCATAGACTAGCGTTGCGCCCATAATGCCGGCATTATCAGCCTGTTCAAATTCATTAAGTAAGGTGCTTACCCAGTCGTTATGTTTTGGAATAATGTCAGAATTTAGAAGTAATAAGTGCTCTGCCGTCGCGTATTCAGAACCTAGATTATTGGCACCAGAAAAGCCCAAGTTGCGTTCTGATAATACGAGTTTAAAAGGCACACCGAAGGTTTCATATATGCCCTTTGCCGTTACGTTGACTTCGTGAGTCAAAATTGGATCGTCTAAAACATAAATAAGCTCAGCACCTTTAAACCCAGGATCGCGCGCAAATTGAGACACTTGCAGCTGCATAAAGTCATAACGACCATACAAAGGCACTATGATTGAAATAGTTGGTTTGGACGCTATTTCTCCAAAGGTTTTAACTTGTACATTGTTTGATTTGGCTTGACGTGTTTTCCAAATCTTTTGAACATTTGGTAGCGTCGAGTTTACGAGATTAGTACTGAAGTCATCACTGTTGACCTTCAGGTCTTCCAGTTCTTTCTTAATTCTTTCGATATCAGGGTCTTTAGGGCGGTTTACCACGGCAGGTGCGGCTTTTTCTTTCGCTGAAACCTTAATCCCTGCTTGAACCAAAAAGTCCATGGCGTCTTCTGGATTAGGACCGGCATGACTGACCAATGACTTAACCGAGTCTACCGTTGTAATGCGCATATTAGTCGTCTTGAAATTGATACCAGAGTGACTGAAGACAAGATTATTAAACTGGTTGGGTGGACAATCTAGCACCGCCAAAAAGCCAAACACGTGTTCGTTTGAAGGTAAGCCAAGCGCTTGTTTCACGTCAGAGCGAGGAAACTCCATTGTTTTAATCGCTACATCCGCTTTGCCTTGGATAGCTGACAAACCCGTCGAAATAGCGCTTTCTTTGTTTGCGCACCATCCAACTATCACCACTTTGTTCTCAGTAAAATAGTTAAAATCTATGGTAAGGATCTGATTTTTGACTGAGTCATAACGAATGACTTTTTTGATCAGACTTTTGATTTTTGAATTAAGCATTTATTTTTAGACGTCTAGTAAAAATTTGAACTGGCTTTTATACCAAAATAATGAAGATTTTGCGAGAGAGCAATTTTAGCGAGCTAGAAAATAGAATCTAGATTAAATTCAGTTCCAAACTTACTTTGAGAATAATTCCAGCTTCATTAGATTCATAACTGCCTATTAATAAACTTTTTTCAGAGAATATATATTAGGCAGTTAAAAAGCTTCGGATTTAGGTTCTCTAAAACCTATGTTTGGAAGCATTTAATAGTTCCCGCTATTTATAAACACGTCCTTCTTTCTCACCTTGCTTTGTCCAGTGAGCTTTAGCACTATCTGCGCTCGTGACCCCTAGCCTCTTAAGGTCATTATTTTTATTATTGTAAACAGCCCAATTAAAATCGCTTGGAATACTATAACGATATAAACGATTCTCATTTTTACCATATTTACAATAATGCTTTATTGCATCTAGCTGGTTATCCACCCCGTTGAATAACATTGCTTTGTTTAAAAATAAATAATCTTTCCATTTAAGTTCCGAGCTTACGTCTTTTATCTCAATGTTATAGTCTATTTTATCAATAAAAAGACCTAAATTTAGCTTCATTAAATCAGATAGAAGGTTTAACGGTGCACCGTGGCAATAAAGCCTTTTCTTATAGGCCATAAAGTCTAATACTCTTGGTTCTGACAACAGGTCTTTCTTCATGTGCTTATTAGAAAACGGTACGCTAATACCAACAATCATATCGTTATTTAAACGCAAACAACTTTCTATAAACTCTTGACTCTTCTCACCTAGAGGATCTTTGTAAAAGTGCATCCAAGTCGCCAAAATTGAGTGCTGTACACCCAAAAGGTTTAAGTCAGAGAAGTCCGAGCTGGAATACGCTTGAAAAACTAGTTGATTTAAAACGCCTAACTCCTTAGCCAATTTAACAATTTCGGTAACAAAGTCTAAATAACTTAAACTTGTTTTTCTAATATCTAAAATTAAATATTTTTTGTTTTGTCTTATTGTTTTTAGCAAGTCAACTAAGGAAATAGGCGTTAACTCAGACTCAAACTTAGCTTTTAAAAACTCTTCTTCTGAAATTTTATTTAACTTTTTCTTGAGCCCATACTGCTTTTCAAACCCAGGGTTTACAACAAGTATTTTTTTATCTTTGTCTTCGGTTAATGTTACCTGAACCGTATCGAGCAACCGGTAAGAGGCCTCAATACTCTCCTTCGAATTTGTCGCTATATGATCTAGATAAGTTCCTCCGCACCTAGCAATAAGTCTATTACTTGCCAGCTTCATCTTTTCCATTACTCGAGGGATACTCGCTTTGTGATAAGTGGTTCTATCTATCTTTATTTCGCTGGAGTACTGACATATAAATTTTAACTCTTCGATAATAAAATCAACATCAGTCGGGGCCATCAAGGTTCCGGTAGTTATGCTTTTTTGTATTTTGCGGAGACCTGTGCGGCTATAGTTACCTTGCAATACATCTTTTATCTTACCTTTCAACTCCCATGGTTTGGCGGTAAGACCCGCAGTAAACAATTCACAAGTACCTGCAACGAGAGGTAAGTCAAAAACCGTTGAATTGTTATCTGAATATTCAGCTAACAATATTTGAATAGCGGGTTTTTCCATTGCCGCAGCCTCAAATAAAGTAGATGATGTGTCTGAAATGACTAGGTCACAATGCTTCATCAATTCTAACGTAATACCATTGATATTTTCTGTCACATTTAGATTTTTGGTATTTAAATGTGCTGTCTCTGGGTGCAAACTGGTCACTATATTCTCTACGCCTGTAAGCTCCTCAATAGCTTTTTGCATAGAAACGTTTGCACTGATATGCCAAGTAGGAGCAAACAATATTATTGGTTTGTTCGGATCTAAATTACAAAGTTCACAGATTTCATCACGACTATATGTTGAAGGCTCATGCAAACTCGCCGCTTTGATAAATGCTCCGCTTTTAACAATAGGACGACTCGTCGTATCAGGAAAAAAGCTTCTTATCGATCGGACATGATCAGGTCCAGCAGTAATAATTTCATCAAAAAAATTAAATCTAGGCTCACTTGCCAAAAACCATTTAAGGTTGCTAGCTCCGTGATCTATTAGGACTCGTTTTTTGTTTTTATATTCTTCACCAGGCTCACACAGAGGCTTATTAAAATAGACAATACAATCACAATCAACGTTAGGTGGGAGCTCTTTCGTTGTGGTAAAAATTGGACAGATATCTGCCGACGTCATCTTATTTAATAAACTCAACGCGCAATCAAAGTGCTTTCTGATGTACGTGTCTCCAAATAAAACTTTATACATATTAATTCCAATATCGGCTGTAACTAAATCTTAATCCGTATGCAAAATTACTTATTCTATTGTTATGATCTGCATAGTTGTTTTTAGCTGGCTTTGGTACCTCTGCCATGTGTTCATAGAAGCCCTCAGAAACCAGTTCGTTACTGTATTTAGCTATGGCTTTCTCCTCTCCCCAGCGACATGCGAGCGCAAGAGTCCCCTCCAACATAAGTTTTCGTCTAAAATTAAACTCATTGTTTTCTTCAGTATAAAAGCGGTCTGTAACATCGTGTTGAAATCTTGCTGTTGGGCAAACTTTTAACATTAAACCCTCAGACTTGACCCTCCATGACAAATCAACATCCTCACAATACATATGTATGTTCTCATCGAAACCATGTGTTTTCTCATGTAGGTATTTACTTATTAAAAAAGCAGCGCCGGAAACCCAATTAGTATCAAAGACATTTGGGTCAAACCACTTTGGATGCTCTATTGGAGTGTTGATTAGCTCAATTAACGCTTTGTCATTATAAAAGTCACTAAAATTTATTGCATTTGCAATAGATTCTTTAAGAAAGTATCCATCTGGGTTAACACCTATATAAAGATCATTTTTTTGAAATGCGTGGTTCATCAGGACGTTGTGCGCAGCACCAAAGCCTAAGTTTTCTTGGTTATCTATAAATTGAATCTCTGGAAACATCTTAGTATAAGAATACTGTTCACCATCGTTCGCAATAAAAACCAGACCAAGTTGGTGTAAATTAGTGCGTATTTTCTCTCGATTAAAAGACTCTATTAATCGATAAACCTCAGCTTCCGTGTTTTTGTATAATACACATCCCACCATTACCCTTTTTTTGTCTTTACTCTCGTGTTTTAAAGCAGGGTTTTTCTTTTTAATTGATGACGAGTCTAATGCAAGCCCTTGCGCTAATGCAGTTCTTACGATTTGAAAGGTAGAAACCTGATTCTCACCATTAAAATAAAGTTCACGTATCCTTTCTAAATAAAAAGGATCTAAACTATTTTCTCCTCTGGAAATCCGCCCATCATTGCAACCAAAGTATATTAAGTGTCCCAATATACACATGCCAGACTTTACAACGTCTGGGCTCTGTGCCGCATATTCTTTTAAACTAAAATAAGGACTTACTTCCAAATACTCATTACCTTTCTCGTTTATAAACCGCTTTTTAAATGCATACTCAATGGGAATATTTTCTAATCCATCCAGTTTATTGTCCTTACGAAAGAAGTCATTATCAAAGAAAGGCGACGGGCTTATATCCAACTCATTTAACAATTCAACCAGGCCACTAAAATCCTTAAGAGCCTTTATAGCTGAAGAGCGATCCGGAAGACGTCTTAATGCACAAAGTTGCTGTAAAATATATTCCATGTCAATGTACTTAGATGGGGAGCGACCTTCATAAAACCCCCATTTTATGTAATGGATAACAGGGCAATGCCCATAAGATTCCAAGTCAGGGTTTGAGGTAACGTAAAAATAACCATCAAAAAAAACCGAAATTTCTTTTCTCCAGTATTTTTTATCTTGTAGATACTGTTCCAGAGAAAAGACATTTCCTTTCAGGTTTGAGACAGTAGATTGATCGAATAATTGGGATTTGATTACAAGTTCTTTAAATTCAGGTTTCATTACTTTACTTCACAAAGTCAAGAGCAAAAAATTTAACTTCAATTTCACTACGGTACTGTAATAACAACTCTTGATTTCGACGCCAAATTTTTTGCTTTTCGACTATTTCATTTTTCGTAGAGCTATTATTTGGTGTTGAATTTGAACCGTCATTCCTCATTGAGTACAAACCAACGACCTTATCTAAATTGCTGAAGTCCAAAGGAACTTTACTACCTATCCTTAAAAGAAATTCATAGTCCTCAACTCTGGACATATTCTCTCTAAAGTAGAGTTCAGTTGAATCTATCATATCGCAGTTGATTACATAAGAGTGCAAGGGACAGAAATTAGCTTCGAGTAGGTCTATTTTATTACCTCTATTAAATGGTTTTTGGAGGCTTTCTTTTAATAAGAATTTGTCTAAAACCAACTCATTACACACATCTATGTAAGCAAAGGACAACCCCGCTTGTAACCTTTTATTGCTCTCGATCAACAGGTTATATGCGTGACTATATAAAATGTCGTCATAGTCTAAAAACGCTAAGTATTTGTTTTTTGTTTTTATATGTTGACTAATCCCCACATTAATAAGCTCTGAGCGCGCATCTGAATGTTTCGGGTTAGCAAGATTAACAATTATGGGTTTTTGATGTTCAGAGAAGTACCAAATATCATCTACTAGCTCCTTAACCTTTAGTGCCTCTTGCTCTTTAAACTTCTGTGTAACAATGATTGGTGTCACGGAAACGTTAACCTGAGAGTGTAATGAATCCAACGACCTCTCTAGTAATGCTAGATCTGCACAATTATGAAATCGTATGATCGTACTTATGTTGTCCATTGATTTTTCCTACTCTCAAGTTTTTAAACCCATAATTACATTTCTGAGGTTTTCTTTCCAATCAGTTTGGCTTAAGTTTGATTGCTCAAGAATCATAGACATCACGCTGTAACTAGGCCTTTTAGCAGGCGTCGGATATGCACTACTTGGAATAGGGTGTATTTTTGTGACAGAATTTAACAGGCCAAGTTCACGCCCTTGCTTTTCGATTTCAACAGCAAAGTCATACCAACTACAAACACCTTCATCCGTCCAATGAAACACGCCCTTCTCTTGATTTGAGCTAAAAGCCAAACATGCTTTTGCAAGCTCAGATGCAGAGGTTGGCGAACCAATTTGATCGTCCACTACCGACAACTCATCACGCTCATTCATTAAACGTAACATAGTTTTTACAAAGTTATTGCCATGAGCTGAATAAACCCAAGAAGTACGGATAATTGCACTGTTATTTGGCAATACTTCCTTAATGGCTAGTTCACCGGCCATTTTACTTTCGCCGTATACGCTCTGTGGATTGTACTCATCATCAGGTAAATACGGAGTTCCTTTATCACCGCCAAAGACATAATCAGTTGAAACGTGGGTTAAATGAATATCACGTTTTGCACAAAATTCAGCAAGGTTACGAACAGCGTCGCGGTTAATTAAAAAGGCTTGTTCTGGCTCTGATTCAGCTTTATCTACAGCCGTATAAGCAGACGCGTTGATCATTCCCTTTATAGCTAAGTGGCCCAATGTAGCTTCGATGTTTTCTGGAGACGTAATATCAATTTCGTTGCGACCAAAAAACAATAATGACTCATCTTTATTTAACTGTTGTAGTTCCCAAGCCAATTGGCCAGACTTGCCAATGACAACTGT
>NZ_CEYNSH010000026.1:0-15651 GCF_982872775.1 Psychrosphaera sp.
TATATTAGGTCAAGATGACGCTCCTGTTATTGATATTCAAACAGGTAGTGCGGCTGAAGACACTATTACGACAGTCACTGGGCAATTGAACGCGACGGACGTAGATAACCCTAATTTAAACTTTATTGCAGAAACGGTGTCAGGCGTGTTTGGTGACTTGACAATCGATAGTGCAGGTAATTGGACTTATATTTTAAATGAAGGGGCTCAAGCGCTAGCTGATGGAGAAACTCAATCAGACATACTTACGGTTAGACTAAATGACGGTAACAGCACTTCAGTTACGATTAATGTAACAGGTGCAGCTGATAGCCCAATTGCAGTTGAAACCTCAGTAGCTACAGATGATTCATCGACGTACACCTTTGGCTTAGGTGACTTCCCTTACACAGACGCGGAGGGAGATACACTCGTTGCGGTAAAAGTAAGTGCGCTACCAAGTGATGGTCAGTTGCAGCTCAATGGCAGTGCAGTAGTTCTAAATCAGGAAATTTCGGTCGCAGATATTACGGCTGGTAACTTAGTTTATATTCCTGATAGTGGTATCACTGCATCCGTATTGGACGTGATTCAAGTCCAGTTGAGCGACGATGGCTTAACCTTTGGCAACATTGTGCCTCTAAACATCAATGTTTCACCGACGGTAGTAACGGCAACTCAAACTATTAAATCAACCAAACAAATGGCTGTGGCTATGGATGAAGAGCCATTAGCAGCAGCTACGGCAGAGGCTACATCAGGAGCTACTACGGACGCGATTTATGGTGTGGATGCCAACCTAAATGAAACACTAGTTTCGACAGGCGCTGTTTCGCATAGCTTATCTGGCAGTGGTGTAAATGATATGACGTCATTTAATACCGCCGCTCATGGCACGGTATTTAACATTCCAAATATGGACACCTTGGCAAACGTAAGTGATGTGAAGATTTATGAACTCAACGCTCAGTTACAAGGGCCTGGAGTGGGCATGGCTGACAATAATGCGCTCAACATTCCAATGCACAAACAAGGCATTATATTTGGTGGTCTTGGTCCAAATGACTACTTTAGTGCGGAGCTGACTGGAGTTGAAGGTACAAGCCATTCTCAAAATCTCAATATCGTGAAGGTTTCAGGTGGGACACCACAAGTGCTCGCAGAACTTGAGCCTTATGAATATTTGAGAAATGGTGCAGAAAGTTTGAATGTTAAAGTGAATGGGGACAATGGAACTATCACTGCAACTGCTGGCTTAGCAGAAGTTGTGGCACATGTTGACCATGTGCCCGCATTGAAAAATGTGGCGCTATTTAGTGACAACATGCCAATTGCCGATGTATTTAGCGGAGTTGATGTTCAAGAGTTTAATGCTTATCAGTATCAGCTTAACGTCGAACCTTCGCTTTCGCCTGAGGTCAGCTTGGCTGATTTAGATGTGGTTGTTAAAGGTTTGCCTAACTCTTTGAACATTGAGTCTGGTCAAGCAACGACTAATGGTGAATGGAGGTTTGACGGATTTGATGCACAAACAGTGTCGTTCGAGTCGCCACATAGAATCGATAATTTAGAAGTTCAAACAAGCTTAACTAATAGTGCAGAATTAAATTCTTCTACTAAAATTATAAGCTTAGTGAACACAGATAAGCCAGTTACGGCAGTTGACGAGGTCGAAGTATTTAAGCTACTTGCGCACTCAGACATGGATGTAAATAGTTTCACTTTAGAGAACTTTGATGGCAGTACTGGCTTAGATGGAGCGTTAGATCATCTCGATTTAACGGACTTACTTCCTGACGCGGCAGTCAATGAACAAGATCCATTAAGTAATTACTTATCAGTATCGGTTGAAGGGCAAGATACCAAAATTGTTGTTGATGCAAATCAAGACGGCAATATTGAATCTGAAATCACCTTTACCGGTGTTGACTTACTGGGCATGTATGGCGGCAATGATGATGTAGTGAAGACGCTTCTTGACCAAAGTATTGTCAAAGATAGTTAATTATTAACAACAAATAGATGGTGAGCTCCAAGTTATGGGGTCTGGAGCTCACTGTCTATAGGCGTACTTAATGACGGCAAAAAAAAGTTATACGGAAGAATTAGACTTTCAAGCTGAGCGTGATGACCCTTTGCTCAACTGCTTGATATTCATGGCGAAGTATTTTGCTAAGCCTTTTTCTGCACAAGCTCTAACCTCGGGGTTACCACTAGAACACGGAAAATTAACGCCTAAGTTGGTGCCTCGTGCCGCAGCTCGTGCGGGAATGGATGCACATTTATCTAAAAAACCGCTTAGTTCGATATCCGAATTACTCTTACCTTGCATACTTTTATTAAAAGACGGCCGAGCTTGTGTGTTGCTAGAGTCTGAATCAGACAAAACAGCCGAAGGTAGTAACAACGCCACCAGTGCTAAAATAGTTTGGCCAGAGACCTCCGGTGGTGAAGATGAAATAACCATGGCGGAGCTCGATGAGTTATATGTTGGCTTTTGCTTTTTTATTCGTAAAAAACACAGATTTGATCAACGCAGTGAACAAACCTTAACAAATGCAGAAGGGCATTGGTTTTGGTCTGTAATGAAAAAGTCGTTCCCTATATATCGTGACGTCCTTATTGCCTCCTTGTTCATCAATTTATTTGCTATTGCATCTCCTTTGTTTGTGATGAATGTTTACGACCGCGTCGTGCCTAATTTAGCCTTTGATACACTATGGGTTCTAGCCGCTGGTATGCTACTAGTACTAATTTTGGACTTCGCATTAAAAGAAACTCGATCTTATCTACTCGAATTAGCCGCCAAGAAGGCCGATATTTTATTATCGTCAGAAGTATTTTCCAAAGTCATAAACCTTGAGCTATCAAGCCGTCCGCAGTCTGTTGGGGCGTTTGCTAGAAATGTGCAAGAGTTTGACTCAATTCGCGAGTTTATAACGTCGGCAACGGTAGCTGCTTTTGTCGATGTCCCATTTGCCGCACTGATAATTACCATCATTTTTATCGTTACTGGACCAATGGCATTTATTCCAGTGGTGGTGATTATTCTCATGGTTGCGTACTCCATGTATATGAAACACAAGATTCGCATTGAAGTAGAAAAAGGTGCGCGTTTCTCAATGCAAAAAAACGCGCACCTCATCGAAACGCTCGCAGGTTCAGAAAGCATCAAAATAAACAGCGCGGAAAGTCAATTTCAAAGTAAATGGGAAGAGTTAGTTGGTCATATTTCTGATTGGAATTTGGGTATCAAACGATACAGCTCTCGGGTCTCCAGCATGACCGCTTTTTATACTCAATTGACGTCAGTGATTATTATTGTTGTCGGTGTCTATCAGATCATGGAAGGTAACATAAGTATGGGCGCTCTGATTGCATGCGTCATGCTAACAAGTCGTGCGCTTGGACCTTTTAGTAGTATTGCGTTATTAGCAACTCGATACAATCAAGCTGAGTCGGCATTTAACACCCTCGATGAACTGATGAATATGCCATCCGAGCGTTATGATAAGTTCCTACACCGACCTTATATTGACGGTTCGGTTAAGTTTAAAAATGTCGACTTTACCTATCCGGGAAGTGAAACGTCGGTGTTGAATAATGTGAATTTTCAAGTCAAACCGGAAGAAAAAGTCGGAATTATAGGTCGGATAGGTGCGGGCAAATCATCAATCGAAAAACTGTTACTCGGCTTATACAAACCGAGTGGTGGTGCTATATACCTAGATGAAATTGATATCAAACAGATCAACCCAGCAGATCTAAGACAAAAAGTAGGTTGCCTGCCACAAGACATAAATTTATTTTATGGATCAATCAGAGACAACATCACTTTGGGCGTACCTCATGTTGATGATGATTTAGTACTGAGAGCTGCTAGAAATGCAGGCGTTACCGCCTTTTCGGATACTCACCCTGAAGGGTTAGATAGACAAGTAGGCGAGCGTGGCGCTTATTTATCTGGAGGTCAGCGACAGTCTGTCGCATTGGCACGTGCTTTACTTTTTAATCCACCTATCCTGGTATTAGACGAGCCGTCGAGCAATATGGACAGCTATTCTGAACAAAACCTCAAACAAAACCTTAACACCTTAATCAAAGATAAAACGTTTATTTTGATTACCCACAAATTCAGTATGTTAGACCTTGTCGACCGAATCATCGTCATGGAGCAAGGGCAAGTTGTGGCTGACGGACCCAAACAACAAGTTCTCCAACAGTTACAGAATAAAGGCCAGGAGAAGCGTCGATGAGTAAAGGTGACATCAGCCAAAAGCAACTCAAATATATGAGTGACATTAATGAGGCATTGTTGCTGACGAGCCCGCGTAAGTCTCAGCGAGTTTTATATATTGTTTTGCTAATCATAACTATTGGCATTATTTGGGCCAGCGTCGCTGAAATAGACGAAGTAACGGTTGGTACAGGTAAGGTAATTCCATCGCAACAAGTTCAAGTCATTCAGAATTTAGAAGGTGGTATTTTAAAAGAAATTGCGGTTTCCGAGGGCGACAAAGTCGAGGCCGGGCAAAAGCTACTCAGTATAGACAGTACCCAGTTTTTATCTGAATACCGTGAGCAGGCGACTCAGAGTGATAGTTTACAAGCGCGAATTCATCGGCTGCAGTCACAAATAGAAAAAGTCACTGTCATGTCACAAGAGGATTTGAAGGCGCTTTTGGAAAGCGACCAAAGCTTACCACTCAATTCATTTTCTAATGAACTCGATATAGGTGTTGTTGAACAACAAAGGGCGTTATTCAAAGAAGAGATCAGTGGTTTGTATGACAGAACCAGTATTTTGATGCAACAAATCAACCAGAAACAAGCGGAATTAGAAGAGCTAAATTCTAAAGTCTCCTTTTTGGAAAGAAGTTATGAACTGGTTAAAAAAGAAATAGAGATTACGGTTCCATTAGCTCGTAACGGCGTCGTTTCTGAAGTCGAAGTTATCAAATTGGAGCGTGCAGGTAACGAAGTAAAAGGCGAACTGGAAGGTGCTAAATTACTCATTCCTAAGCTTGAGTCGGAAATAAAAGAAGCTCGCGAAAAACGCCGTGAGCAGTTTTCTAAATTCCGTACCGAAGCCCAAAAGGAGCTAGCCGAAGCGCAAGACAAGCTGAATAGTCTAGACGAAGTGTTAGTGTCGCTTCAAGACAGACTTGAACGGACTACAGTAACGTCACCTGTTAACGGAACGATTAAGACGATTAAAATCAACACGGTAGGCGGGGTGATTCAACCGGGAATGGACTTAATTGAAATCGTTCCTGTTGAAGATAGCTTGCTGGTTGAGGCCAAAATTGACCCAAAAGACATTGCATTCTTGCGACCTGGTCTCGATGCCATCATTAAATTGAGCGCCTATGATTTTGCTATTTATGGCGGCTTAAAGGGCAAAGTGGAACATATCAGTGCAGATACAATAAAAGATGAAAAAGACGAAAGTTACTACTACATTAAAGTGAGAACAGAAGAGAGTTATTTAGATAAGAATAACAAGCCGTTACCTATCATGCCAGGGATGACAGCCAACGTAGATGTCATTACAGGTAAGAAGACTGTTTTGGATTATTTACTCAAACCTATTGTACGCGCAAAACACAATGCAATGCGTGAAAAATAGCGATTAAGCTAAAATTAATTTACAAAGGATAAGAGCCTATGAAATCAGTGAAGCCTTTTCAAAAGATTGTGTTAATTTGTTTGGCAGGTGCGATGCATAATGCGTCAGCTAAGTCACTGGAAGAAGCCGTAGCACAAGCTCTTGAAATCCATCCTGAAGTTAGAGCTATATTTTACCAGTACAAGAGCCTCGAAAAAGACGTCGAAATTGCAAAAGCAGGCTGGTATCCAAAGGCTGACGTGTATTTAGAGTTGGGTATAGGAACGCGAGACAACGTTCAGTCAAGAACAGGACGAGAAGATGAGGACATTGAACCGGTTGAGTATGGCATCACCATAGAACAAATGTTATTTGATGGCTTTTTTACGGAAGAAAACATAAGTCGAACCAAAGCAGAAGCAAGAGCTGAATTTTTTACTTTACTTTCTGATGCAGAGAATACGGCACTAGACGTCACTCGAGCATATACCGGGTATATCGCAGCAGAGACGTTGTTAGAGCTTGCAGAGCGGAATCTTGCTTCACACCAGGAGATCTATGGCCAAATTGAAGAGCGAACAAACAGCGGTTTGGGATCTCAATCAGACTTATCACAAGTGGGTGGGCGTCTCGCTAGAGCCAACGCTAACTTATTAGCGGCTAAAAACCAGTTACAAGACGCGCGAGCGGCATACTTTAGGTTAGTCGGCGAAGCACCGAAAGACTTAGTTATGCCAAAGCCAGATATAACAGGGCTGCCAGAAAATCGTGACTCCTTGATTGAAGTCGCAAAAATGGAACACCCAACAATCATTGCCGCAATGTCAGACGTTAAAGCAGCACAACATCAAATCGATGGTAATCGAGCCAGCTTTTACCCGAACGTCACATTGAGCCTTGAGCACTCCTCTACTGACTATAACAACGGTGGAGATAATTATGTCGATGAGTCAAAGGTATCGCTAAACGTCACCTATAACCTATTTAATGGTTTTGCCGATACCGAGCGAGAAAAGAAAAGTGTTTATCAAAAAGAACAAGCGCTAAACCTAAGAACATCGGCAGAATTTCAGGTAGTGGAAGGGGCCGAGTTTGCTTGGAGTAGTTACCAATACGTTCAAGAGCAGCTCGAATATTTGAAACAACACGTCGAGTTTAGTTATAAAACACTAGAAGCTCACAAACAACAGTTTACTCTTGGTCGTCGAACCTTATTAGATTTACTCGATACAGAAAACGAATTATTTGAGGCGAGAAAAAGTTATGTTAATGCCGAGCAAACCGCACTTGTTGCACATTATCGTATCTTTAATGCCATGGGCACTTTACTAGATAACTTAAAAATTGATGCTCGAGATTACCAAGTTTTAGGAGAGAAGTAATGACGAATAAAACGTTTAATGTGCTTATCATAGCTCTTGTTTCTTCCTTTGGGTTGAGCGGATGTAAAACAACAATAGATGATTTGGATAGATGGCGTCAGCTTCCAGTAGAGAAGCGTGAATTACTAGTGGATAACGACGATGACGGAGTAATTAAGGCTCGTGAAAAGTGCGGTGAAACCGAGTCAAATTTATTGGTTGATAACGATGGTTGTGAAATAGAGCACCAAAATGAAACAGACTTAGAGCATGATGTGGAATTTGATCAAGGATCTCTGGCTTTGAGCTCGTCTCAGAGAATATCTTTACAAGAGTACCTATCAGGGCTAGCGATAAACAAGCAGTGGCAGTTCACTGTTCAGGGGTATACCAGCAAAGCAGGGGACTTGTTACTGAATGAGTATTTGGCTAAAGAACGTATTAAATCGGTGGCTGAGTACTTACAAAGTCAAACCGGTGTCCCTTTGCAGAATATAACATCGCAACTACTTGACGGTGACAAAGTAGCTGAGTTTGATAATGCTAAAAACTTTGCAGTGGAAAACCCGGATGATAAAGATCAGGATGGTGTACTGGATGAGGTGGACCAATGCGGAAACTCAGGGTTTACCATCGAAGTTGATGAAGTAGGTTGCCCGATAATGGAAAACCAAGAAATATCAAAAAATGTGACGGTTCGTTTTGAAGTCGATTCTAGTGATATTCAAGAAGTATATTTACCGTCGGTCAGGGAAGTCGCTGAGTTCATTAATAATTACAACGCCAAAGAAGTAAAAGTGGTAGGCCATGCATCACTTACAGGTGATGCCGGTTATAACTTGAGTTTGAGTGCCAGAAGGGCAGAGGCAGTAGCTGATTTACTAGCGAATGAGTTTGGCATTAATCGTGACTTTATTGAAGCATATGGCCGAGGCGAAACCCAGCCTGTTATGAATGAAATAAGTGACCAAGCCAACGAACTGAACCGAAGAGTAGAAATTGTACTATCAGAGACGCTAGAAGTGGAAAGGAAAAAAGATATTAACCTGCTTGATGCGAATGCACTTAACCGTCGAATTACGGTTATTGCACAAACATCTGAAATGGCAAGCAAACGCAAATGGAATATCTTCTTAATGGAAGAGCTCGATTTTGCAAAAGAAAATGAAGTGAATTCGCAAGAGGCAATCGAAGAAGCTAAAGACGCAGGTTGGTAAAACGATTAAGCAACTAATAAATGTTAAAAATATTTGGTTTACTAACCACGCTAGTTTTATTGAGCTATTCTTTTATAGGGCTCTCCAAGGGGGAGTTGGACCTAAATAAGCTTATAGCCTTTACTCGTGAAACCTACGATGAGGACGCGGTAAAGCGGATGGTTGCCTGGCGAAAAATCATTGCTGAAAAGCAGGGGTTGCCAGAAAAAGAAAAGCTCAAAGTAGTAAACCGTTTTTTTAACTACTTCGAATTTGTCGACGACATAAAACTCTGGGGTAAAGAAAATTATTGGGCGACGCCAATCGAATTTATTGGCTTGCGTGGAGGCGACTGTGAAGACTTCTCTGTCGCCAAATACTTTACCCTTTTAGAGCTTGGGGTGCCAATTGATAAACTCAGACTGATTTATGTCAAATCAATTACCCTCAATCAATTTCACATGGTTCTAGCCTACTATCCTACCAAAACCGCTGTTCCGCTTATTCTAGATAACATCGATGGCGAAATTAAACCCGCTTTTAAACGAAAAGATCTGGTTCCGATCATTTCCTTTAATGGTAAGCAGTTATGGGTAAATAAACAAAAAGGTAAAGGCAAAACCAGTAGTTCAGGTAAGCGTCTAAAAGATTGGGATAATTTAAGTAATAGGTACAGTTTAGATGCGTTTAAGAATTAAGCTTATAGTTAAAGTACGAGGTTCCGATGACAATATTTAAAGAATTGTTGGTCGTTATATTGATTACGTTCTGCATCAATTTGATGGGCGTGTTATGGCTGCAATTTGACTCGACCAGAGATTACTTAGTGTCTCAACTAGAGTCGGATCTCAATAACGTATCAACGTCACTAACCATGGCTATTTCTCCACACTTGGCTAGTGGAGATGAGGTTATGATCGACTCAACGTTACATGCCTATTTTGATGGTGGTTTCTATCAAAAAATTGAAGTAACTATGTATGAAACGGGCGAGGTGATTGTTAAAGAGGCACCAACTACAGTGGAAGGTGTCCCTCAGTGGTTTATAGATTTGAACTTTTTAAGAGTTCCCTATATTGAAAATGAAGTAACGAATGGTTGGAGTCAAGTCGGTAAAATATTTGTAAGTGGCCACCCGGGCTTAGCCTATAAGCAACTATGGGACTCGTTTGTCAGTACTTGCCTATGGCTTACATCATTAGGGGTATTAGTATCTGGTGTGTGTGCATATGGTATTAATATCGTCCTCAAGCCATTAATTCGAATCCAACAAAAAGCGCAGGAAATACAAGAACACTACTTTGGTGACCCATTACCACTTCCTAGTACCAAAGAGCTTCGGGATGTAACTGAGGCAGTAAACCAAATGAGCTTTAGGCTACAAGAACAGTTTGAGGAAAAAGCGCGGTTACATGAAAAGTTAAAGCAGGCGGCGTTTATTGATTCGATAACAGGCTTTGGTAATCGTAGTTATTTTGAGCGAAGACTTAACTCTTGGATAATGGAGTCTTGTAATGGAGTCCTTATTCTTATTGAAATTGATGGTCTAAATGACTTATCTCATGAAGAAGGCTGGATGAAACGAGATGATGCCCTCGTGGTCATAGGTCACTTTATTGATAATGTGTTTGAGGGTGAAGAAAAAGTAACTAAGTGTCGAGTTTCAGACCATGAGTTTGCCCTAATTTTAGAAGAAACAGAGTTAAGAAAAGCCGAACAAAAATTAAAGCAACTGAGTACTTACTTCAGCTCACCAGAAATGCGTGAAATGTTTAAATCAAATAAAATATTTGTGTCTGGCGGGGTGAAGGTTTCTCATCGTGCAGATAAGTCTGACATTCTTGCGATGGCAGACCGAGCTGTGCAAGAAGCTCGTGAAGGCTTCAGTGGTATTAAAATCATAGAAATGTCTCCTGACACGGGACATATCCATACTCGTGAAGAAATCAAAACCGGCATTGAACGAGCTATTGCGAAAGATGCATACATTTTTATCAATCAACCTGTCTTTACATATAAACAGAAAGACCCAGACCATTTCGAAATATTCACCAATTTGCAGTTGGAAGATTTAACGAATGTGACTGCAGGTACCTTCGTCTCGGTCTTAAATGAATATAAATTAGGTACAAAATTCGATAAGCGTGTCATTCAATACATGATTGATTATGCAAAGAAATCAGATAACGGGCCTTTTGCCGTTAATATCAGTACCTCGGCCTTACAAGACCATCAGTTTGTGGTTTGGCTGTATAACAAGCTTAAACATGAGCCTATTACTAAAGAAAAGGTTGTCTTTGAATTTAATGAGGACTCGATCATTAATGACAAGGAAAATACTGAAGAAATGTGCCGTTATTTAACCGAACTCGGTGTGCGTTTTGGTATCGATAGGGTAGGTCGTCATTTCGAGTCTTTAGCATATTTACAGCGCATTCACCCAGACTATGTAAAAGTGGACCATAGCTATACCGAAATTGCGGTAAACAACCAACAAGATGCTTACTTTGTCGGCTCTTTATGTACGACCATTCACAACCTAGATATTAAAGTAATCGCGACACATGTAGAAAACGAGAAGCAACTAGAGTTATTAAAAGACTATCACTTTGATGGCTTCCAAGGTTATATAGTTAAACCGACTAAACTCGAGGATTTATAGTTTTTGGGCTTGGTAGAAAGGCGAATTTAAACTAAAAACTATGCTATATGCTATATGCTATCTGCTATCTGCTATCTGCTATCTGCTATCTGCTATCTGGTATCTGGTCTCAATTCGATAATTGGCGTTGATGTAGTTTAGTAAAAGAGTTTGGGTAGAATATGGAAGTGCAGCAAAAACGACATTAAGGGTGACCGTGCCAGTAAGAACAACCGTGTCAATCGTTGAAGAAGTTAAAGTCGGAGTAAGAGCGAAGTAAATCTAAAATAAATGTAAGGCAAACCAATAGACTACCAGCTTGCCGTTACATTTAGCGGGGGTTAAAACGAGGCGACGACTTTTACGTCCCCTGAAGCATCACCAGAAATATAACCAATGGCACCTGGAGTGCTGGCTACCTTTGCAATAACTGCAGCGTCACCTTCAACCTTCTCAGGTGGTGTTCCTTTCCCAGTAAAAACCAGCTTTGACCAATACGCTTTTAGCTGACTGGCAGAGCGACTTAGCACTTTGTCATTAAACTCAGCTGAGGCCGGCGAACCTTCTGCTTGGTCAATAGGTACGACAGACGTTCCGTTAGGAAAAGATTTGGCTTTACCTAAAAAGATACGTGAAACTGTGCTCTTATCTAAATTAGAGTCATTAGACGGGTGCACAATGACGTTGACCGCGAAGGCATTGGAACTGGCCAATGCCAAAATTAATGCGAGTGTTGTCTTTTTCATAGGACCTCCCATTAAAATACAATGTCGATAGCGGCAGAGATGACATCGGCATCGTTTGCATCGTTTAAGTCATTGTCTACGGCACTGTACTGTACTTTAAATGCAGCTGATGGATGGAAGTCGTAACGGAAGCCAATCGAGTTAATAGTGTATTCGTCTTGATTGATACCATTGACCAAAGCGCTTGTTGCGGCCTGGAGTGGGAATCCGTCAAACTGAGAGCCTACAGGTGGTATGACGACGTTTGGCATACCTTCAGCTATCGAGGTATTGGCATCCGCTTCAAATGTTTCCATCGAAATATATGGCATAAACTTAAAGTTCACTCGGTAACCAACACTTAAATAACCGGCATTATTTTTTTCTTGACGGAACGAGTTGTCTGTACCGTTTGATGAATATTCACCAATGATGGACCAATTTTCGTAATCAATATTAAAACCACCACCGATAAAGGTACCATCGTCACCATCCATTACGAGTTCTGAAATCGCACCTGGGCTAGCACCAAGTAATGTTGCGAGTCCTGCAAAGTCTTGTACAGGACCAACCGGAATCTCAACCTCACCCGCAATGTAAGTTACATAACCACTAAACCAGCCCTTGCTGAATGTAGTCGCTAAGCCATACATATTATTGAGAGTACCACGAGTAGGGAAAGTGTCTTCAAAGAAGGTATCCTCTAGCTCACCGGCAATAAAGTTAAAGGTAAAGTCCCAGTCACCAAGTAATTTATTATGGAGGATACTGACACCGTCATAGTTACTAAATGGTAAGTTGTACATCGCTTGTGAAGGGCGGACCCAAGGATAAGCATAACCAACATCTAGGTAATCTGAATAGAGATAAAACGGCAGGCGTAAACGACCAGCCCTCAAGGTTGTGTAGTCACTTGCTTCATACGACAAATAGGCCCATGAAAACTTTGTATCAAAGTCATCACTGCCTTCTGAAACAATTTGAGCTGTTGCTGATAATCCATCACCAAGATCTGCCATCGCCTGCAGAGCAAACAAAGACTCATTACGGAATGACATGTCGTTGTTATAACCCTCAAACGTTTCATCGCTATCGAGAGTTTGACCAACGACAAAAGATGCAAAACCGTTGAAACGGATATCTGCATGGGTCGAGAAACTCACCGCCGACATCGCCGCTAGGCCAAGTGGTAAGCCAAATTTTAATACTTTTTTCATAGTATCCCGTCTCTTTGTTGTTTAGTTCTCTCAAAGTGTAGTAAATGATTTAAAATTTGCTTTTAAAAACAATAAAATCATAAAAAAAAAGCCCGCAAAGTGCGGGCTTGGAGGTAAAAGAGTGCGCTTTGTGTACATAATGACACTCTTTTTAAAGCTTTGTTTTAAACAACAGTCATGAACAGGTTTAAAATTTTCGAGTCAACTTATTGTCTAATTTGGCCTTCGCCAGTAACTACAAATTTTTCTGCTGTTAGTGACTCTAAGCCCATAGGTCCGTATGCATGCAACTTGGTCGTCGCGATGCCAATCTCAGCACCTAAGCCTAGTTGAGAACCGTCAGAGAATCGTGAGCTAGCATTAACCATAACAACCGATGCATCAACTGCTCTTTGGAACAGGTCTGCGGTTTCTTTGTTTTCAGTCACGATTACTTCAGTATGGTGACTACCAAAAGTATCAATGTGCTCAAGAGCATGTTCAAACGAACTAACCGTACGAACTGCAATTTCTAATCCCAAGTACTCTTGACCAAAATCAGTATCAGGTAAAAGAATAGGACTTAAGAAAAAGCCGTGAGACTTTTGACAAGCGTTAACCTTAACGGCCTTTTCTTGCAGCATTTTGGCCGCAAGAGGCAAGAAGTCGCTCGCAATCTGCTCGTGAACTAGAAGTCCTTCAAGGGCATTACACACACCTGTACGTTGTGTTTTACCGTTCTCCAAAATCTTTAAGGCTTTGTCAAAGTCAGCATCTTTGTCGACATATAAGTGACAAACTCCTTTGAAGTGCTGGATCACAGGGATTTTACTGTTGTCACTGACAAATTTAATTAAGCCTTCACCACCGCGTGGAATGACCAAGTCAATCGATTCAGTTTGTGAAATTAGTTCCAAAACAAGTTCTCTTGCTGGGTTATCAACTACCGACACAAGCTCTTTTGGTAAATTGTGTTTGATTAAAGCAGCGTGCATTGCATCAGCAATAGCCAAGCTAGAATGAAGTGCTTCCTTACCACCACGTAAAATAACGCCATTACCTGATTTGAAACAAAGTGCACCAGCATCAGCCGTTACATTTGGTCGTGATTCATAGATCATACAAATCACACCAAGTGGTATACGCATTTTTTCGATTTCTAAACCATTTGGGCGTGTGGTGACACTTCGGCGATTTCCTACCGGATCGTCTAGCTCAACGATTTCCTTAATACCCGTAACCATATCGTCAATGCGTTGCTCGTTTAGCGTCAAACGGTCAACAAAAGCATCGTCTAATTCCATTTCCTTGGCTTGGGCTAAGTCTTTTTCATTCGCCGCTAAAATATCTGATTGCGCCGTTTTAATTTGTTGTGCCATTTCTAAAAGAACAGCGTTTTTGTCTTGTTCTGACATGATCGCCAAGCGTTTTGATGCTGACTTGGCTTTAGTTGAAATTTGTTCGATATAGCTCATTAGGCCTCCTGTAAAACGGCGATGTTATCTTCTTCAATCAATGACTCAATTGTAGGAAACGAATGGTCATCAGGCGTTTGCTGATCTGAAATAAATGACATTAAACAACTGCTGTAATTTGCAACCGCTTTAGCCAACCGAGTGCCGTCTTTCGTTTTTACCAATACCGTATCACCGATATTAAAGTTTCCATTTACTTGTATTAGATGATCACTAGATAAATTCTGATCATCATCCAAAACTTGACCAGCCCCAGACTGGTCTACGATGATCTCGCCTTGAGCTCGAGTCGTATGAGTCAACCAATGCAAATCATCCTGCATCGGAGTTTTATAAGGGGTAAACATAGTGCCTGGGTTTTCACCTTTGACTAATTTGGCAAAGGTATCAGCTTCAAACCCGTTCACTATATAAGTGGTAATGCCATGCGCAGTGGCTTTTTCAGCCGCCTCTAGCTTGGTTAACATGCCACCGGTTCCAGTGGAGCTAATGGCGCCACCGGCCATTGCTTTGATGTTGCTGTTAATTTCATTTACAACACTAAGTAACTCGGCGTCTTCGTGTAACTTAGGGTTTTTGTTGTAAAGACCATTAATGTCAGAACACATTATCAATGCATCTGCATCAGCCGCAGCCGCAACCATTGCCGATAAATTGTCGTTGTCACCTACTTTTAATAAGTCGGTTGTAACGGTGTCGTTTTCATTCACAATCGGCAAAATACCCGCTTCAAGAGACGTTTCGACAGTGTCTCTGATACTTTGGTAACGCTCTTGGTCACGCAAGTCACCATGCGTTAATAAAATTTGTGCGGTTGGAAAATCGAATAATCGGTCCCAGGTCCCCACCATTTCAGCTTGACCAGCGGCGGCCATCGCTTTTTTCATTGCAAGAGATGGGCGTTCTGGGCTATCGAATAAATGACGACCTGCAGCGACAGAGCCTGAAGAAACTAACACCACATCTTTACCTTGTTTTTTACACTCAATAATAAACTGAGCGATTGGAAATAATTGGTGTGCACTACAACCTGAGCCGCTTGGTGCGATGAGCGCACTGCCGACCTTCAATACGATGCGTTTCCAGTTTTTCCAAGAGTTTGTATTCATTAAAAAATCCCGTTGCTCAAATTCGGTTTTAAATTATACAGATTAATACTTTGATGTCTAATCATTATTGTACTAAATGATATTGGTTTGCTTTATAGGTATTATTTAGCAAATTTATATCAGAACTAAATTAATCCTGTGAACGGTAGCTAAAAGCCTCACCCCTTCTTTCTCAATTGTACGTGGCTTGTGGGCTTGGTGTGAGTTGCTTGGAGGAAACATGTGCTGTTTGGCATAGGGTTTTTAATTATATTTCTAATTATTATTGCCCTAATTAAATGAGTGGTTAAATTTGGAGGGCTAGTAGTAGGTTGGTTTTGTTCTCAAACGATTATGGGAATGTAAAGTTAGGAAATTGGGA
>NZ_CEYNSH010000026.1:15751-34737 GCF_982872775.1 Psychrosphaera sp.
AGTTAGGAAGTTAGGAAGTTAGGAAGTTAGGAAGTTAGGAAGTTAGGAAGTTAGGAAGTTAGGTAGTTAGGTAGTTAGGTAGTTAGGTAGTTAGGTAGATATCAAAGTTATGTATTTAGAATAAAAAAAGACCCTATTAAGATTTAGGGTCTATGTCACCGATATTTAAGATTGGTGCTGCGTCGAGTTCGTTCGCATCCATCATATTTGCGACACGCTGAACACTAGAAAGCAGTAAGGATTGTTCCCAATCTTCCAATTTGTTGAAACGTTCAATAAAGCTGTCTTCCATAGAACGCGGAGCGTCATTAAGCGTTTGTTCGCCCGTTTCGGTTAAATAAAGGGCAATTCGGCGACGATCTGATTCACTGCGAATTCTTGAGATTAAACTTTTGTTCTCTAGTCTATCTAGAATACTGGTAACGGTGGCCTGGCTTAAATTGACTAAGTCCGATACACGCTTGGCGGTAATCCCTGGATCGGCTTTTAGTTCTTGTAAAACAAGAAGCTGAGGGCCAGTAATACCAACGTCTTTACTCAGTTTTTTTGAACGTAAATCGATAGCGCGAATCACACGGCGTATGGCGACTAACAGCTCTTCATATTTTTCCAAAGTTGCCCCTTAAATTCTTTTATCTTGGAACTTCGATGTTGTTAAGTACAAAGGTCGTGACTTTAACCTTTGAAATGAGCAGGCTCAAGTTTAAACCTGCTCATTTCATTTTTTTGGGCGCAGTTGCTTATGAATTAAGCGTGGATTGTGTTTGGTCGAACACATCTCGCGTCTCTTCACTAGGCTGTTCGCCAAATTTACTAACAAAATAAATTGCCAACGAAGACATCACAAATCCAGGTAACAGCTCATAGAACGTAGAGCTTAGACTTGCGCCATTTTCTAATACAGGTGCGTATTTCCAGAAAATAACCGTCAGTGCACCAGATAAGACACCCGCAATAGCGCCTTCATTTGTCATCCCTTTCCAAAGCAGAGCAAATAAGACAACCGGACCAAACGCTGCGCCGAACCCAGCCCAAGCGCTTGATACTATATCTAGTACGCCACTGCTTGAGTCCATAGAAATTACTGTTGCTACCGCTGCGACAATGACTACACACAAGCGGCTCGTGAACAGAAGTTCTTTCTCTGATGCTTCCTTATTAATGAAGACGCGATAAATGTCCTCAACGAGTGAACTACTTGAAACTAACAACTGAGATGAAACGGTACTCATTATAGCCGCTAGAATTGCAGCCAATAACCAGCCAGCTATAAGTGGGTGGAATAGGATTTGTGATAACACAACAAAAATGGTTTCTGGGTCATCGATTGGTAAGCCTTTTTGCTGTGAATAGAACAAGCCAACAATACCAGTAAGTACTGCACCGATGATCGTTACGGTCATCCAAGACATACCAATTCGTTTAGCAACTTTCACTTCTTTAAAAGAACGAATCGCCATAAAACGTACGATAATATGTGGTTGGCCAAAATAGCCTAATCCCCAAGTCATCAAACTAAGTACACCTAACCAACCAAGTGCGTCTTTGGTGGCGACCTCCGTCGCAAAATCAGAAGTAATCGTTGAGGTAATTTGCCCCAGTCCTTCTAATTCACCCATGGCATAAAGAGGAACCATTATCAGTGCCAAGAACATAATACAGCCTTGAACAAAGTCAGTCATGCTCACCGCAAGAAAGCCACCTAATACAGTATATAAAATAACAACTGAAACCGTGACAAGTACACCCGTCTGGTATGCCATATCAAAGCCGCTTTCAAACAACTTACCGCCAGCAACTAACCCAGAGGACGTATATAAAGTGAAGAAAAAGATAATTACTGCCGAAGCGACAATTCGAACTGAGCTGTTGTTTAAGGAAAAGCGTTTTGAGAAAAACTCAGGAATGGTTAGTGAATCATCGGCTAGTTCGGTATAAACCCTTAGTCTTGGCGCGACGAGTACATAATTGACATAGGCACCAATTAACAAACCCAAAGCAAGCCAAGCGCTGTCTAGTCCGCTGACAAAAGCGGCCCCTGGCAGGCCCATTAACATCCAGCCGCTCATATCTGAGGCACCTGCCGAAAGCGCAGTTACTTTAGGACTTACATTTCGGCCACCTAACAGGTATTCACTGTTGTCAGCTGTTGAGTGACGCATGGCGTAGAAGCCGATGCCCAACATCAACGCAAAATAAAGCAAAATTGATAGAAACGTATAACTTATCAAGGGACACCTTTTCTTTGTAATAATAATTCGTGTTCAAATATTAAATTAGAGTAACACGGGATATTTAAAAGGTCGAATATTTGCTTTTTTATCAGTAGTTATGAGGTTTTGGGCTTGAACTTTCGTAAGCTTTAATTGACGGGGACAAATATTAAAAAGGCATTAATAGTTTCAATGCTAACTATTAATGCCAGAGCAGATTCAGTCAATATAAATAGACAAAAAACGAATATAACTTGCTGAAAGACATCAAATTAGAATAGGTTTTCCTTTTCGGTACTTTTGTCTAGCGACTGCGCACCTTCAATTAATGACTCTGCTTCTTTTGCAAAACTGGGTGGTGTCGGAATGAACTCGATTAATTCCTCAAATCTATCCTTAATTAACCTTGCAATAATATCACTGCCAACCACAATCTCACCTGCTTTAATATGAGAGAGCTTGTCATAAAGCGTTAATACTGCTTGTTTTACAAGCCAAATTTCCTTTTCTGACACTAACGACACCTTGTGTAACGTAACTAACGCCTCGATATGCTCTGCCATAGATTTTACGTAGGGTGAGATGTAAGACCAACCTCGGTTTTTAGCTAAGCTTTGGCAGATATAAATCTCGTGGTGAATGTTATGCAAATACTTGTTAATGACTTTCTGATCTCGACTGTGGCGGCATTTCATATCAAAAATCTTGCCGTGTTCCAGGTCAAGGTTCCACGAATCAATGACGTTAAGCAGCCTTGTTTCGTGGGGCAGTTTGTTATCAAAGTTAATAATATCTACGTACACATTCACCTTAGTTCGCAATATTTCGTCACTTTGTTCTACTAAGTTGATTAAGCCTTTTGCGCAAGACTCCATCTCGAAATTGATGTGAGTTTTTGATAACAATTGCTCTTGGCTTTCTGCGACTTTGCGGTGAATTAACGCTGATTCATTAATGCTGGCCCGCGCCATTTTTAATTCATGAATCTGAAATCGCAATGTGTATATAAGTAACAACACCATAAAGGCGAGTAATAAAGGTGTCAGCCAGCCACCGAAATACTCACCAATTTGACCTATTTGATTTGGCGTTATTTGACCGTATTTGAAAAAGAGGTAGGTAGCCGCCCCCAAAGACGCGATGACGAGACCAAAGCCTATGACTAAAGCACTAGAAAACGACTTTTCATCAGCGGTAGTGGTCAAAACAGGATTAGACTTCATAAATTAGTTCCATCTTTTTATTATTATTTTTATGTTTTTAGGCTTGTAGAGTGAAGAGAGTCCGCCTATACAAAATAACATAACGACACTTGCCAGTTTCCACAACCGTTTTTTATGCACGGTCACTTAAGCTTCGGTCTTTTGTTTGCTGCTCTAAACGTTCTACCCACATAGTGGTAGCACCACAAATAGCGGCTGGCATGACGAGCAAGTTAACAAATGGCAAAGTGGTGACGATAGAAACTGTCGCACCAAATCCAAAACAGGCCGCTTTGTTGTCACTTAATATGTAGCGCATAAAGTCAAAACTGTACTTGTTGTTGTCAAAGGCATAATCACAATATTGAATCGCTAACACCCATGCAATAAAAGCAAACCAAACCAATTG
The DNA here is from genome assembly GCF_982872775.1 of Psychrosphaera sp. Taxonomy (NCBI): domain Bacteria; kingdom Pseudomonadati; phylum Pseudomonadota; class Gammaproteobacteria; order Alteromonadales; family Pseudoalteromonadaceae; genus Psychrosphaera; species Psychrosphaera sp. The sequence goes on from NZ_CEYNSH010000026.1 coordinate 19,576, forward strand.
ACCAATAACCGGGAAAAACCATCCTATTAAGAAAAAGCCAATCATTCGTGGAATAAAATAAGTTAACTTGCGCCACTCACGTTTCAAGGTGTGAGGGATAGCTTTGAGTAATGCAGAAACGGTATCTTGTTTTGGCTGTTCGCCTTTTAAATGCATTTCAACTCGTTCGGCAAGGACACCATTGAACGGTGCCGCAAGCCAATTAGCGACGGTCGTGAAAAACATTCCAAACAAAATAATAATAACAATTAAAGCTAAAGGGAGGATGATGAACTCGAGCCAACTAAGCCAATCGGGAATATTGTTGTGAACCCAATTTATATGCTCGGTGATTTCGGAGTACAAATAGTAAAAGGCACTGACAAAAAGGACAAAGTTTACGAACAACGGAATTAAAATGAATCGTTTTAATCCCTTGGTGCGCAATAAACTAAATCCCTTAAAAAAATAACTGACACCATCGCCCATTGTCATTTACCGACTCCTCTTTTTATTTTGTTTAGTAAGTTTAAATGTAACCTACAGAGGATAACCTTAACAACTTAGAAGTGTTACAAAGTGCATCCAAATTTGTTATTTTAACCGTTATTAGAGTGATATTGAGCGGCAAATACTCAATTTCAAATTTAACAGTACAGAACCATTAGGTTATCGTTTTAAATTAGTGTTTAATAACGATTCTATTTTCTATAAAAAAATAACAAAAACGATATCTCTTTCATGCGCTTAAAACATATAAAGTTGGTTGGTTTTAAATCCTTTGTCGATGCAACCACCGTTCCTTTTCCAGAACAAATGACGGCTATCGTTGGCCCGAACGGTTGTGGCAAATCGAACGTAATCGATGCTGTGCGATGGGTGTTGGGTGAAAGTTCCGCCAAAAATTTGCGTGGCGATGCGATGACGGATGTTATTTTTAATGGTTCAACCAATCGTAAGCCAGTTTCACAAGCCAGTGTCGAACTTGTTTTTGACAACTCAGAAGGGCGCTTACAAGGCCACTTGGCAGACCGAAGTGAAATTAGTGTTAAACGCGCAGTCACAAAAGAGGCGGTCTCCACTTATTTCTTAAATGGCACTAAATGCCGGCGAAGAGATATTACTGATATATTTTTGGGTACGGGCCTAGGGCCGCGCAGTTACGCGATTATTGAACAAGGCATGATTTCGCGACTCATAGAGTCGAAGCCACAAGAGTTACGCGTGTTTTTAGAAGAAGCTGCCGGTATTTCTAAATATAAAGAGCGTCGCCGCGAAACTGAAAACCGTATCAAACATACCCGAGAAAACCTTGAGCGACTAGCCGATGTAAGAGAAGAGTTAGGAACCCAACTCGAAAAACTAAAGCGACAAGCTGCAACGGCAAGGCGGTTTAAGCAATTAAAACAAGACGAACGCAAATTCAAAGCAGAATTACATGCACTCAAATGGCACGAATATAACGAACAGCTAAATTTTCACGAACAACAACGCCTGATTAAAGAAACGGAACTCGAGTCATTTATTGCTCAACAACGTGGCGGTGAGTTGGGGATCATTAAATTAAAAGAGCAGCTCAACTCGGTAAATGAGAAATCACAAGCCGCTCAACAACAAGTGTTCCAGACAGCAAATACAATTACGAAGTTAGAGCAGCAGATTGTTTTTGAACAAGAAAAACAGTCACAAGCCAAAGAACAAATGGCCAGTTTGCAAGCGTCTATTTCACAATCCAATGAATTAATTGAGCAAGAGCGCGAGTCACTAGCAGAACTTGAAGAGCAACTGCTTGTCGTCGAGCCCGAACAAGAAGTATTGGTTTTGCAGTTAGAGCAAACTCAAGAGCAAGTGGAAGACGCCGAACACAAATACGAGCAACAACAACACAACATTAGTCAGCGTTTGCGAGAGCTAAGCCATGCTCAACAAAGTTTAAAAATTATCGAAACCAAACTGCATCATGTCCAATTAGAGCTAACTCGCACACAGCAACGAAAAACGGACTTAACCCAAGAGTTATCGGATCTACAAAGTCATGCTCATCAAGATGAAATAGCAGCGCTAGAAGTTCAACTATCTGAGATAGAGCAAAAACGCTTTGGACTTGAAGAACAGCATCTTGAATGGACGCAACGTGTGGCTAAGCTTGTTAATAAACGTGACGAGAGTCAGCAGGCACTAACTGACCTAGAAAAACAACAACAAAGTTTTCAGGTAAAAATTGAGCAACTCACCCTTTGGCAAAAAGAATATGAACAATCGAAACTGGCGCAAGCCAAAGGGCTGCCAGAACACTTAGATGTACTTGGATTAGCGATTAACCAATTAGATGTAGAACCACAATGGCAACAAGCTGTTGAAGCAATGTTAGCTCAGCATGGTTCACCGGTGTTAATAGAAAATTTCGATGTATTGGACGCAATGGCCTCCAATGAATTGTTGTCAATATCTGGGCAATTATTAGCACAAGGGAGTTGTGACAGAGAGACGGTAATGCCTGGTTCATTGGCAGCAACGATAAGCTCAGGCGATTACCCGGCATGGTTTAATCGGGTGGCTGCCGTCAATGATCTCGCTCGGGCAAAAGAAATGCTACAGCAAGAAGATTGGCTTTTTGCCGTATTACCATCAGGCCATTGGCTTGGTAAAAACTTTTTTGGCCACTCAAGTGCAAGCACTCAATCGACGGACTCGGTATTTAGTAAACTCGATCAAATTGATGCTTTCAAAAATGCAGAAGCCGACATTCAGACACAATTACAGCTAGAAAAAGTGACTTTTGAGCAGCAACAACAAGCGCTGAAAGATGCGCAACAAACGCTTCATCAAATCGAACAAGACCTGTTAAATACGAAGTCACAATGCCAAGACATCAGCTTAGAGCTTAAGCTGAAGCAGCAACAAGCGCAGCAAATCAAATCTCAACAAGATAAAATTAGAGCTGAAATTACTTCACTTCAAAATCAACTTGAGCAACACGAATACACTCAACAAATGTTGCAAGAAGAACAATTGATGGCACAAGAGACAGAGTTAGAGTTACAGCAACACACTGAACAGTCTGAAGAGGCGAAGGCTGAAGCACAACAATTGTTAAACAATATCAAGTCTCAACTTGAAGTAATCAAAAACAACTATCAGCAAAACCAATTAAAAGTTCAGGCTTTACAAAATCAAACAAGTCATTGTCGATCAAACTTGTCACGTGCCGAACAGCAACAAGCTCAGATGACCGCCAAACTTGCCGATTTACAAACATCTAAGGATGTTGAAGAGACCTCGCTATTGTTGACTGAGCAGCTTGAAGAGCAATTGCAACTGCAATTAGAGCACGAGCAAACGCTTAATGAGTTTAATGCACAAGCTGCTGATATTGCAGAGCAAATCAAAACACTAGAGCAAGGTCAGACTGGCGTGATGGTAAAGCTAGACGCCATGAGAGATGACATTGCGACGATAAAAATGGAAAGTGAAGGTGCGCGAGTTCGTGCTCAAAATATGCTTGAAGTGATCGCAGGATTGGAAGTTAATTTAAAAGAGCTACTCGACAACATGCCACCTGGTGCAAACAAAGAAGAGTGGGCAACTAATCTAGAAAAAACCACCGCATCGATTCAAAGGTTAGGGGCAATTAACCTAGCGGCGATTGAAGAATACGATATCCAAGCAGAGCGCAAAGGGTACTTAGACGAACAGTTTGAAGATTTAGTCAATGCATTAGAAACGCTAGAATCTGCGATACGTAAGATAGACAGAGAGTCTCGCGCCAAGTTTAAAGAAACGTACGACCAAGTAAACGAGGGCCTTCAAACCCTTTTTCCAAAAGTGTTTGGTGGCGGTGCGGCGTACTTAGAGTTGACAGATGATGACTTACTCGAAACGGGCGTGACCATAATGGCTCGTCCTCCAGGCAAGAAAAACTCAACAATCCACCTTTTAAGTGGTGGCGAAAAAGCGCTGACCGCATTATCATTGGTCTTTTCTATATTTAAGCTAAATCCAGCACCGTTTTGTATGTTGGATGAAGTAGATGCACCGCTTGATGATGCCAACGTCGGACGATTTTGTAAGTTAGTTAACGAAATGTCAGATACGGTTCAGTTTATTTATATCAGCCACAACAAAGTGGCAATGGAAATGGCAACCCATTTGACCGGCGTCACTATGCAAGAGCCGGGCGTATCGAGATTAGTTGCTGTTGATATCCAACAAGCGGTAGAAATGGCTGAAGCCATGTAATCCACGGACAGAAGTAAAAGGTTAATAATAAAAATGGCAGAAGAATTACGTTTAGCACTTTCCCTTTTGGGCTCATTGGCTGTTGGTGCCGTTGTGCTTCACGGTATTTGGACCGTTCGAAAGAACAGTTTGCAAGAGCGAAAGCAAGCCGAACTCGAGAAAGAAGATGAGCCAGAAATCGACGAAGAAGAACAAGAAACGCAAGCTCTTCGAATTAAACAAATGGAAATTGATTTTTCTGAGTTAAGTGATCAAGAGCAGGGCGGTGGATTGCCGTTAGGTGAAGTCGACGTTGATTCGATTTACAATAAAAATCAAAACAGCAGCGCATCCGCTGTCGCGTTGGATGAAGTAGATTCACAACAGTCAATGCAGGTAGATAACCCAAATCAAGGTCAACTGTACGAGCAAGCTCATTCTGATGATGGCTCTCAAGGTGTTATGAGGAGTGACGTTAGCAATAATGCGAACAGCGGCAGTATTGAACAAACTGATCCACATTCAAACAACCACTCAAAAAACGAGAATGAAAAGGGCATGGGCGAATTTTTAAGTCATGCCAGAAACGTCACATCAAAAGCCAGCAATGAAGCTGAGAGTGAGCCATTTATTGAAGGCTTTTCGGCGTTAGGGGATATTGAAAACGACGACCGTATAGAGCCTAGTGTTAACTTAGATGAAACCTCGATATCCAGTAACGCTCAGGGGCGTGCTATAGAGTCACCTACTCAATCAAAAGAACAAACTATTACTGCCGAAAAGTCACACGGTACTGTGGATAAAGCACCTGAGGTATTGATTCTATTTGTCGACAAACCAGAAGGTGAAATGATCGAAGGCGCCAAGTTGTTGCCATTGTTGTTAACGCTCGGCTTTAAGTTTGGTGAAATGGACTTTTTCCATCGCCACGAGCAAAGTTCTGGTCATGGTGAAGTTTTATTTAGCCTTGCCAATATGTACAACCCTGGTACGTTTGATATTGATCATATGGAGCAAGTCGCAACGCGTGGTCTTAGTATATTTATGACTTTGCCTAATGCTGGCGAACCATTACAAACATTTAATATGATGCACAATGCGGCCAAGAAAATTGCCGACGAATTTGGCGCTCAAGTACTTGACGCCGAGCGTCAACCATTAGATGTGGTTCGCGTTAGGAACTACGTCGATAAAATCAGGAAGTATTAATAGTACGAAGCATAGTGCTATAGGAAATTTCGCTTAAGGGACTCAAAATGAAAAAGACGACTCAATTATCTTTAATAGCAACCTTAAGCATGTGCTTATTCGCTTGTAGTTCAGAAGATAAAAACTACCTAGGTCAAGGTCAGTTATCTATCGAGCAGCAAGACTACGGCACTGCTGTTATCCAACTTAAAAATGCGGTTCGACAGGCGCCAGAAGATCCAAACGCCAGATATTATTTGGCTCTTGCCTATTTCAACACGGGTGATGCTTCTGGAGCTGAAAAAGAGTTTGAGCGAGCGTTAGAATACGGCTACAGCCCAAACGACGTCATTCCTTATTTGACCAAGCTGTATCAAAGCAAAGGAAATAAAAAAGGCATCTATAAGCTAGTTGCCAAGTCAAAAGGGGTCAAACCTAAAGTTTTAGCTGAATTAAAGCTGTCACAAGCCAAAACCTATGTCGACTCGGGCGAGCACGAAAAAGCCGAAGCCGTCTTGAACGAGTTAAAAGCAATCCCTCACTCTGGCGAATATGGCTTGTTAGGTCTGACGTATTCGTTTGTTATCAAAAATAATATAGAAGCCGCTCTGTCACAACTTGAGCAGTTGTTGGAACAATACCCTGAGCAACTCGAGGCCTTAAGATTAAAAGGCAAATTACTCATCGCCAGTGGCAAAAATAGTGAAGCGTTAACGACGCTACAGTCCTATGTCGAACTAAACCCCAAAGATTACAATAGCCAAATATATTTGGCTAAATTATACCTCGAAGACAAGCAGCCGGAACGAGTCTTAGCAATCGTTAATCCTTTGCTAGAGACGTTTCCGCAAGCCATAGAACTGTTATCACTTAAAGCAAACACCCTAATAGAGCAAAGTAAGTTTGACGAGGCACTAGTTGTCGCAGAAGAGGTCATTTTACTGAATAGTGAAGATGTACCTGCAAGGTTGATGGCCGGTGTAAGTGCTTATTACAGTAATGACTTTGTTACTGCAGATAAACATCTCTCTATTATTGCGGGCTTATTACCTGCAGATCATATCGGCTTACGTATATTAGCAGATAGTCAGCTCAAACTAGGTGAGTCTGTTGCGGCAAATGACACGATGGAAATGCTTTCGCAGGCAGTGTTTTCAGACGGTCAAGCTTCAACCAATCAGGATGCGTTATTACTTTCGCAGTTGGGCCACAGCTTGGTTCGTGACGGTGAGATCAAAAAGGCAAAATCAGTCCTAGCCAAACTCCCCACAAACCTAGAGCAGCCTGAATCACTATTTAATCTGGGTGTCCTAAAATTATCGTTAAATGATATTAGTGGTATTGAAGATTTGGAGCTTGCGGCCGGTAAGCTAGAGCAAAATCCAGTACAGCTTAATAATGTATTAGCGATGGCCTACTTAAAGACAGCTCAATACGATAAAGCACTTAGTATTGCAGATGAGTTGGCAACAAGTGAGTCGACTCAACTAGAAGCTGAAGTTTTACGAGCGAAAGTGGCGTTGTTAAAAGGTGAAAGGGATACAGCCACTTCACTTTTAAATCGTGCTGCTCAAATGGCACCTCAAAATCCTGCTTTGCAGCTGTCTAATATCATGATTAAACCGTTGACCACAGAGACTCAAGCAAAAGAGCGGATTCGCCAATTAGATAAGTTATTGGTTAGCTTCCCGACCTACGTTCCGGCTATTATTCAGCACTACGGTGTAACCAAGCAGTATGATTTACCGAGAAAAATGGTCACTTATTTAAATGACATGCTGTCAGATAATGAGTCATCAAGAGAGTCGACTGGTTTAGACTCAAAGTTAACAACACAGCTGAATTTTACTCTTGCGAATATGTTGTTGTCTGAAGGGCAATCAGCTGAGGCGGTTAACAAATTAGAAGCTATAAGACAGTCTATCGAAAGTGAAATCGATGGTGGCTCACATCTGCCTGTTAATAAAAAAGCCAAACACGTTTTGTATCAGCAGTTAGCTCGTGCGTATATCAGTAATAATGAAATGCCAAAAGCGTTTGATATCTTCAAAACATGGTATGACGAAGCGCCTTCTCATGGACCAGCAGTAATAGGATACGTCAGAGCATTACAAGCACAAAACGATATTGGCAAAGCCTATCAAGTTACCTCTAAGTTTTTAAAGAAGGTATCAGAGTCAAACCCTCAAGTGACACTTTTACATTTACAAAACTCGCTGCTTTCTCAGAAGCTAAGTGAATTTGATGCTTTGTATGAGACGTTGGACGAAAACGTCGTTCAATTACCATTTGTACATGGTCTTTACGGACACCGACTCTTAATCGACAAAAAGCCCGAGCTTGCATTAGAGCATCTCGAACGGGCTTATCAATCGATTCCATCGCCACGCGTCGCCTCTTTATTGGCTACTAGTATAAATGCCGTAAAAGGTGAACAAGCGCTCGTTGCGTTTTTGAAAGAGCATCTGAGCCGCCATAATAATGACGAACTTAATTCGTTGCGTTATGCGACATTGATGACCTATAAAAACAATAGTGAAGCAATCAAATATTACCGAAAAGTACTTGAGCTAAATAAAAATAATGCCGTTGCTAGTAACAACCTAGCGCACGTGTACATGACTGAAAACAATCTTGATGAAGCGCTGGAATTCGGTGAGAATGCTTTACGTGTTGCGCCAAACAACGCAAACATTTTAGATACGGTCGGTATGATCAACCTTAAAATAGGCAACACTGAGCGTGCTTTAGAACTAATATCAAAGGCTGTCTTGGAGGCTAAGCCACAAGCATCAGATGAAATGTTTGTTAATTATATTGAAGTCTTGTTAGTGAATAATGAAGGAAAGCTAGCGAGTCGTAAAATTGACGAGCGCTCAATTAGTGACAGCCGACAAGCAGAACGTTTGGAAAAGCTAAAGTTGGAGTATTTAAAGGCGGATAAGAAAGGCTAAGCTTTAATGCCTTTGGTAAGTGAAGGGCCAGATTTTTTCTGGCCATAAGCGTCGTAGGTGGCGTTTTTACTGCCACCGAGCAATAGAGACTTGACCTGGTCGATAGCGACTTCATTTTGTTTAGCGGTTAGATAGATGACTTCGTTTTGAGTTTGGCACTCTTTTAGTAAGTCATTGACCACGTCCTTTGCTTTGATAAGCTCTGGTTCCGTTGTTAGCGCTTCTACGTTGGGCGTACCTGCGATGGATTGATCGGTTTCAACCACCTTTTTCAGTAGCGCTTCTTTTTGATTTGCAATCTCGATGAGCTTCTCACCCGCACGTGATTTAATTGCGTCGAGCTCTTCAGCAAGTACAGACTTGAGCTGCACCAATAATTGCGTCTGCTCTTGCAACAAGTGCGTGAGTGATGAGAATTGAGATTGTTCAGTCATAGTTATAGTTTAAACTCAAAGTCGGCTAGCTTTTCAGCTAATTTATCATAGTTAATCTTGTATGCACCATCAGCAATCGCTTGTTTGACTTGCTCAACCTTTTTACGGTCAAAATTTTCTGTATCAGAAATCTTTTTTTGCAGATCTTTTAACTGTTTTGCTTGTGGCGTCAATGCTACCGAGTCTTTTTCAGCAGACTTTAAGCTACTGGCTTGTTGACTCGATCGCTGTGCACTGTCCTGCTTGGCTTGCTCAAGCTTTTGATTTGTAGGTGAATATACAGAGTTGTTTACTCCGTTATTCTTACCATTATTTACGTTGTTTACCATAACACACCCATCACGTATTTTTCTTCAATAAACTTATCGGCACCAAACTCATATTCTTTAGGGCTTTGAAGCATATTATCTGAAAAAACTTCTAACGTCTTATAGTTTAACTAAAATTTGACGCAAATCATCTATTACGCCTTTGATTACACGCTCCGAAGCGTTGTTTTTTACACGTATGGAATCACCATACGAACCGTTTTCCATTGCGGTTCCAGAAGTCTTTATCTGCATGTTAGCCATACTTGCAATAATCGACACACTGTCGCCTTTACAAACTAAACAGACATCGCTGCTTGAGATCTGATAGCCTCTAGCAATGTTTCGCAAAGCGCGACCTCCTTCAATGATGTCAGGGTTACTCGTCGCTTTGTTTTTAACTCTGTGCTTATCGACCAGTGCAAGTTTTAACATATCAGCAGAAATAATCTCGCCTTTTGCTATGTTTGTTCTTGTCACTATGGTCTCTATTAATTCTTGCACGCGGACTTGCACGTACGCTTTCCATTCGTGCCCTTCAGCTAAGCATTCGGCCTTTACAGGAAACTGACGACTGAAAGAGCGTTGCTGAGACATAGTAACCGAAATAGTTTCAGGACACTGTTTGACCCTAATTCGCGAGTCCAATGGCATAGCCGTCACAGTTATATTTGAGCTGTTATTTGGATTAATTTGTGTTGTTACGTATTCAGAAACTTCTTTTAAAAGAGTATCATGCGCTAAAGTTCGTTGCCCAATAGCCGATACTGAAGAGGCATGAATTATCAAATAAACACTCGTTAAAATAATTATTAACAATTTTTTCAACATATTAATCGCCTTTTTACTATGCTGTATCATATAGTTAAAGATAATGACAAAATCACCGACTCTCGATGTATTGGTCTATTATTAAATAGCCCAAGTGACGACGAAAATTTGACGTTGAATTATCAATAACCTAATTTTTTAATACGCTACTACAGAGGTTTTACAACTTGCTAGCCGCAGCCTTTTAAAATCAAAGGGTTTAATCGGCTTCAAATCTTATCTAAATAAGATGTAGCAAGTATCGTTCCTAGTTTTGGAGAAAGTTTATGGCGGGTATTCTTGACTCAGTCAATCAAAGAACCCAATTAGTTGGTCAGAACAGACTTGAATTACTATTGTTTAAATTGAAAGGACGTCAAAGATACGGAATAAACGTATTTAAAGTCAGAGAGGTACTTCAATGTCCACCTCTCACTTCAATGCCCAAACTCAATTCCTTTGTGAAAGGCATAGCGCACATTCGTGGTCAAACTATCTCAGTTATCGATATGGGGTTGGCAACGGGCGGTCGCCCAATCGAAGATGTGACCAATAGCTTCATCATTATTACAGAATACAACCGAACCATTCAGGGCTTTTTAGTCGACTCGGTCGAACGAATCGTGAACTTGAATTGGGAGTCGATTATGCCTCCGCCGCAAGGTTCGGGTCGATACAATTATCTAACCGCAGTAACCGAAATAGACAAAGAGCTGGTCGAAATCCTCGACGTTGAAAAAATCCTGGAAGAAATTGCACCTTCAAGTACGGAAGTAAGTGAAGGGATCGTGTCTGATTCTGGTATTAAAGAAGACTTAGGCAGCCGCACGATTGTCATCGTTGATGACTCATCAGTTGCGCGTAACCAGGTTAAAAGAGCGTTAGAAGGAGTCGGGCTACCAATTGTTGCGTTAAAGAATGGTAAAGAAGGCTTAGATTATTTAGCGGAAGTAGCCGCTGAATGTAATGAGTCAATTACGGAAAAAATCGGCCTGCTGATTTCTGACGTCGAGATGCCAGAAATGGATGGTTATACTTTGACGGCTGAAGTAAAGTCCAGACCTAAAATGGCTGATCTTCATGTAATATTACATACTTCACTAAGCGGTGTTTTCAATCATGCAATGGTAGAAAAGGTAGGTGCAGATGACTTTATTGCTAAATTCAACCCTGATGAACTGGCTGGTGCCGTTCAAAAATGGCTGCATGCAGACTAAGCCATTACGGCTTTTAGTTTGTGTAATTGGGAATTGAAAAGGCAAACCAGAGATTATCTATAGTGGCAAATAAAGAGCTCGGTGATAACGAATACCGCATTTTTTGTGAATTTTTAGAGAAGCAATGCGGTATTGTTTTGGGCACCAACAAAATGTATCTAGTGAAAAGTCGCTTGTCGCCCTTAATGACAAGGTTCGGACTCGATTCTCTTGAGGCGTTAGTCAACAAAACCCTCAAACCAACAGAACGCCAACTTCGCGCTGCGGTCGTTGATGCAATGACCACCAACGAAACCTTATGGTTTAGAGACACCTATCCATTCGAACTGCTCAAGACGACAATTTTTCCAGAAGTTGATAAGGGCAGGGGTGTCAAAATTTGGTCAGCGGCAAGTTCATCTGGTCAAGAGCCGTACTCTATTGCTATGAGCATAGATGAGTATAAGCGAAAACAAGGCACTCGAGCCTCTGCCAACTACTCAGTTGTTGGTACAGATATTAGTAATACGATGCTAGAGCTTTGTAAAAACGCAGAATATGACCATCTGGCTCTGTCTCGTGGACTTTCGACAGAAAGACGGAGTAACTATTTTACTGATAGTGGTAACGGCATGATGCAGGTTAAGGCAGATATTCGCCGCATGGTGTCATTTCGCCACTTAAATTTGCTAGATAGTTTTAGCTTGATGGGTAAATTCGATATTATTTTTTGTCGAAACGTACTCATATATTTTTCACCAGAGATCAAATCTCAGATCATCAACAAGTTTGCTGAGCAATTGAATCCTAATGGTTATTTAATATTAGGTGCCTCAGAATCTATGTCCGGATTAAGCGATAAGTACGAAATGATCCGCTGTAATCCAGGAATCATTTACAAGAAAAAATAAGCGCCAAAATTTTTTGGCCTTTTTTTTGCATTTCATTTTGTCATAACGAATCACTGCTTGTGGAGCAATTATGGCAATCAGTCTAGATAAAGCATTTGGTATACACCAACACGCCCTATTAGTGCGGTCTGACCGTGCCGAAGTGTTGGCTAGTAACATTGCCAATGCTGACACCCCAGGATACAAGGCAAAAGATATAGATTTTGCCGATGCGCTTGCTAATGCGCAGAAAAAGTCTGGCTATAACATGTCTCGAACCCATGAGAAGCACTACGACTTGTCCATAAATATGAACTCCAGCAGCAAGTTTCGAAACCCTATGCAACCAGACACTGGCGATGGTAACAGTGTCGATGTTCAAGTTGAGCGTAATAACTTTATGCAAAACTCGATGGAATATCAGACAAGTTTGCGCTTTTTAAACGGAAAGATTAAAGCGCTCAATAAAGCGTTGAGCGGAGGACAGTAATCATGAGCTTATATAATGTATTTGATGTATCGGGCACGGGGATGAGTGCGCAATCAGTTCGCCTAAATACCACGGCAAGTAACATTGCCAATGCCAATACCGTTTCTAGCAGCGTTGATCAAACTTACCGTGCTCGCCATCCAGTTTTTGCCGCAGAAATGACAAAAGCTCAGGATGAGCAGTCACAAGGCGTAAATGTATTAGGTATCGTTGAAAGTGATGCGCCGCTCAAAATTGAGTACAGCCCAAATCACCCAATGGCCGATAGTGAAGGTTATATTTATAAACCAAACGTAAACGTAGTCGAAGAGATGGCGAACATGATTTCGGCCTCTCGTTCTTACCAAACAAATGTACAACTAGCCGATGCAGCCAAAACGATGTTAAGTAAAACACTGCAAATGGGTCAAAGATAAGGTAGCCGAATATGATTAATAACAACACTATCAACCCGGCTACTGAGAAATTGCGTTGGCAAGAAGAAGACATCACGACCAATGAAATCAATGGTCAGTTGGGTCAAGAAGACTTCTTTACATTACTTACCACGCAGTTGTCGATGCAAGATCCAATGAACCCAACGAGTAATGAAGACATGATTGCTCAGATGACACAGTTCACTATGGCTGAGGGTATTTCGGACTTAGGCGGCAAATTCGATCAATTGAGCGCATCAATGACCTCCAATCAGGCGCTTGAAGCTTCTTCTTTAGTAGGTCGTAATGTATTAACCGCAAGCCCTGTTGCTTATTCCGACGGCAAGGGCATAAGTGGTCAAATTCCACTTCAAAATTCGACACAAAACGTCATCGTTGAGGTCAAACACCAAAATGGGCAATCGGTTGCCATGTCATACGGCAGTCAAAATGCCGGTATGTTGGACTTCGCTTGGGATGGTAAAGGCCCGAATGGCGAACCTTGGCCTCCAGGACAATACGAAATTACCGTAAATGGCTTGCCTGCGGGTGCAACAGAGGCACAACAGCTTCCTGTTTTAACTTATGGCAATGTAAGTTCTGTCACCCTGGGACAGAATGGCACAGGTCTTGAATTAAATATTCAAGGTTTGGGTTCAATCGGACTTGCTGACATTTTAGCAGTCGGTGAATAGATTAGTAAAAGTAGGAGAATCCTATGTCTTTTAATATCGCCTTAAGTGGCTTAAAAGCAGCGCAAAAAGATTTAGATGTAACCGCGAACAATATCGCCAACGTAAATACGTATGGCTTTAAAGAGTCTCGCGCAGAATTTGCGGATGTATATTCTTCATCCATTTTTACTAACGCCAAGACCGCTAATGGTGAAGGTGTACTAGTAAATGACGTCGCTCAACAGTTTGGGCAAGGTAGTTTATTGTTCACCTCAAACTCGCTTGATATGGCGATTTCTGGTGGTGGCTTCTTCGCGATGACCAATGACTTATTAAGTCGAGATATTACTTATACTCGTGCTGGTGCGTTTAAACTTAATTCAGAGAACTACATTGTTGACTCAAACGGCAGTTTTTTGCAGGGCTTTCCCGTCAACGACGATGGCTCTGTTAAATCTGTATCTCTAAGTACAACAACGCCAATCGAAGTTCCTGATACAGCGGGCGCGCCGCAACAAACGGCTCAAATTGATATGTCTTTTAATTTAGACAGTGGTGAATTCCCTATAGATCCAACTCAATTTGACCCAACAGATACGAATACCTACACAGCTTCTACGTCAACAGTCGTATATGACTCACTAGGTAATAGCCGAATTGCATCAATGTATTTTGTTCGTACTTCATCTCCGACAAACGTTCAAACGGCAGCTGCGGCTGACGGTACTTCTGCAACCGATGGTTTTGTTGGTGGTTTGGCAGCCGTACCTGCGACAGAGCAAAACAATGAAAACAGCTGGATGGTATTTGCTACGGTAACAGATGAGCAAGGCAATACGGTTCCTGTTGATTTAGAAAATGATAATGTCTTGGGAACAACCGGTGTCGAATTTGAGACTCGTTCGGGCCAACGCGGAATGCTCCTGCAATTTGATAGCTCTGGTGCCGTTGCACCAGATACATTCCCGTATCCTAGAATGGAACGTTTGGGTGAAACAACAGCACCAACAACGATTGCACCACCTCCAACCGCACCTTATGACGGTGCTGGTGTTATTACCAATGGTGCTGATCCGGATCAACGAATTAACTTAAACTTCAGTAACTTGAATCAATTTTCAGCACCATTTGAAGTCTCAGCACTGAGCCAAGATGGTAAAACGGTTGGTCGATTAACAGGTGTGACAATTGGTACTGATGGTCTTATCGAAGCTAAATATTCAAATGGTGACTCAGTTCCGGTTACCAAAATAGCGCTTGTACGTTTTGCGAATGACCAAGGTTTGACCCAAATTGGTAATACATCTTGGACCGAAAGCCAAGACTCAGGTTCGCCTTTAGCGGGTGAGGCTGACTCGGGTACGTTTGGTCAAATTCGATCAGGCACACTTGAGCAGTCAAACACAAACTTAACAACAGAGTTGGTTGACCTAATAACGGCTCAGCGTAACTATCAGGCGAACTCAAGAGCGCTGGAAGTTAACTCTACAATCACACAGACAATCTTACAGCTACGTTAATTTTAACCGTCGTTAAAAACGATTAGCACGCACGACTTAGGTTGATTTACTTATTTATTTTTTTGCCATGGAGGTGATGTAAATG
>NZ_CEYNSH010000026.1:34837-38659 GCF_982872775.1 Psychrosphaera sp.
AAAATTAGACTAATATAAATTGACTTATTTAATGAACACTTAAGCCGATTTCGGTATACTCTCGCGCTTTAAAAATCCCCAATTAACGGAGAAGTCATGTTTAATCTGATCACGAAAAGTGATTCAAATGTAAAAAATGACGTGTTATCTGGTATTACCGTTGCGTTAGCATTGGTGCCAGAGGCCGTTGCATTTGCGTTCGTTGCTGGCGTTGACCCTATGGTAGGTCTGTATGCAGCATTTATGATGGGCCTAATCACATCTGCAATCGGTGGCCGTCCTGGCATGATCTCAGGTGCAACCGGTGCGATGGCCGTTGTTATGGTCGCGTTAGTCGCTCAACACGGTGTTCAATACCTGTTTGCGGCAGTGATATTAGCCGGCATACTACAAATCTTAGCCGGTGTGTTTAAGCTCGGTAAGTTTATTCGACTGGTGCCATACCCAGTAATGCTGGGCTTTGTAAACGGTTTGGCTATTGTTATTTTCTTGGCTCAAATGGGTCAGTTTAAAGTACTTGATGCCATGGGTAACGCTCAATGGATGCAAGGTGAAGCCCTGTACATCATGTTAGGCCTAGTTGCCTTAACAATGGCAATCATTCACTTCTTACCAAAAATCACGACGGCTGTACCAGCGTCATTAGTCGCAATTCTGACGGTGACAGGTATTGTTCACGGCATGGATGTGGAAGCACGAACGGTTATCGACTTCGTACGTGACATGTTACCAGAAGCTGAAAAAGCAACAGCAACCCTTGCCGGTGAATTACCAAGCTTTGCCATACCAATGGTACCTATGACGTTAGAAACGTTATACATTATTTTACCTACAGCCATTATTTTGGCACTAGTTGGTCTTATTGAGTCGTTGTTAACATTGACGTTAATTGATGAGCTAACTGATACACGTGGTAGTTCAAACAAAGAGTGTATTGGTCAAGGTGTTGCGAACGGCGTAAACGGCTTCTTCGGCGGTATGGGTGGTTGTGCCATGATTGGTCAGTCGATGATCAACATTAACTCTGGTGGTCGCGGCCGTCTTTCGGGAATTACGGCTGCAATTGTTTTACTTGCATTCATCTTATTCCTTGCGCCGTGGATTGAACTAATTCCATTAGCTGCGTTGGTTGGTGTAATGTTCATGGTTGTTATCGGCACGTTTGAGTGGGCGTCATTGCGTATTCTACGCGGCGCAAACAAAGAAGACGGTTTTGTCCTACTTCTAGTAACAGGTGTGACGGTCATTGCAGACTTAGCTATTGCTGTAATCGTGGGTGTTATTGTTTCTGCATTAGTATTTGCATGGAAACACGCATCACATATCAGTGCTCGTACTCGCATCGATGACGAAGGTTGGAAGGTATATGAGTTAGATGGACCTTTATTCTTCGGTTCAGTCTCGTATTTCAGAGAATTATTTAAAGTCGATGAAGACCCAGACGATGTCGTTATCGAGTTTAAAGAGTCTCGTATTTGGGACAGCTCAGGTATAGACGCGCTAGATGGATTAGCCGACAAATACCAAAAGGCCGGTAAGAAATTACACATCAGACACATCAGTCCTGAATGTCGTAACTTGCTTCAAAAGGCGCAAAAGTTTGTTGAGATTAATGTAAACGAAGATCCTCGTTACAAAGTCGCGACAGACAAACTGGATTAATTTGATTTACATCAATTAACCTTTTAAATAGATTAAAAAAAGTCCAATTCACTGGCGTCCTATCGACAAAAGTGGCTTGGACTTTTTTGCTTATTGGGGCCACAGTCCGTATAATGCGCGCCCAGCCAAGAGGCTCAATTCAAATTTTTAATCCATGATGCTCCGGATTTGCGATTCGGGGGGCAAAGAGGAATCCATATGTCACAAGTAGTAGTGTGCGCAATGTATAAGTTTGTGCGCTTAGAAAATTTCCAAGAGTTACGTGAGCCATTACAAACGGTAATGGAGCAAAACGGTGTGAAAGGTACTTTGTTGCTTGCACACGAAGGTATCAACGGTACGGTAGCCGGCAGCCGTGAAGGTATAGATGCCGTGCTCGCGCATATTAAAGCGGACGAGCGCTTATCTGATATTTCTTACAAAGAAAGCTTTGATGCAGAAATGCCATTTTATCGCAGCAAAGTAAAACTCAAAAAAGAAATCGTGACTATGGGTGTTGAAGGTATCGACCCTCGCGAAGTTGTAGGAACCTACGTCAAACCAAAAGACTGGAATGACCTAATTGCTGATCCAGAAGTGTTTGTTGTGGATACTCGTAACGACTATGAAATCCAAATCGGCACATTTAAAAACGCGGTAAATCCAGAAACTGAAACCTTCCGTGAGTTCCCTGATTACGTTGCGAAAAACATGGACCCGGCTAAACACAAAAAAGTAGCCATGTTCTGTACTGGTGGTATTCGTTGTGAAAAATCAACCGCCTACATGAAAGAACAGGGCTTTGAAGAGGTATATCACCTTGAAGGCGGTATTCTTAAGTACCTAGAAGAAGTTCCAAAAGAAGAAACCATGTGGGAAGGCGAGTGTTTCGTATTTGATAACCGTGTTGCCGTTGATCATGACTTAAACAAAGGTCAATACGATCAGTGCCACGCTTGTCGTATGCCAATTACTGAAGAAGAAATGCAGTCTGACAAATATGAGAAAGGCATCTCATGTCCGCACTGTTTTGACAAAGTAACTGACGAGCAAAGAGCACGTTTTGCCGAACGTCAAAAGCAAATCGAGCTAGCAAAAGCGCGTGGGGAAGAGCATATTGGTTCGGAAGCCAAAGAAGCATTAGCATTGCGACAAGAACAAAAGCGTAAGCAAAAAGAAGCGGCTCGTCAGCAAGCTAAAAAAGGCGCTTAATAAACGATAGCCTTTAAGCCGTTAGCGCGAATTCACGCTAATTAGACGGCTAATGAGACCCCTAATTAGACAAAAAAGCGATGAAATGATTTCCATCGCTTTTTTTGTTTGTTTAATTAAAACAGTGCTTGAAACCTTGAGTATCTAGCAAAACCCATCACGCAACCTTAATTGGCAGTAGGATTAAAGAAATAGGTCCACGAGGTTATTGTAGTATCTCAGACCTTGCGTTGTGATTTGATACTGAGCATTCACACGTTCAAGACCTTCCTTATCAATACCAGCCATTCCAGTGTTATTACTAACCATTGTGTTATCGGTTCCAGTATTTTGTTCTGGTGCTGTTAAAAGGCCAAGACTCACGCCTTTTTCTATGGCATCGATGACAGTGCTTTTATTCAGCCCTGTACGTTGCTCAAAGTCTTCCAAAGTAAATGGCTGTTTGAGCCTCAAACGGTTCATAAAATACTCAAACGGCAAGTCATCCGCTTCCACTTGCCATTCTTTGTAGCGGTATGGTTTCGTCATATCCATATAACCTTTAGGGTGTTTGACCTTTTCGGTTCTGATGATACGACCTGATGCTATATCTGTGATCTTGCCATGAGCCCCACAGCCAATCCCCAAATAGTCTCCAAACTTCCAGTAATTAAGGTTATGTCGACATTGATGTTGCTTAGGTGAATTATCTGTACGTTTGGCATAGGCAGAAATCTCATACTGCTCATAACCTGCTGCTTTTAATAATTCATGACCTTGAGCCTGAATCTCCCATAAGGTTTCATCTTCTGGCAACTTAGGAGGCTTAGAATGGAAAAGGGTATTCGGCTCAATGGTGAGTTGATACCAAGAGATGTGGTATGGCTCCAACTCAATGGCTTGTTTTAAATCTGATAAGGCTTGTTCCAGTGTTTGGTTTGGTAAACCATGCATCAAATCTAAGTTAAAAGTCGGAACCGTTTCATGGGC
>NZ_CEYNSH010000026.1:38759-50513 GCF_982872775.1 Psychrosphaera sp.
AGACTTGGCGTACCGCCACCAAAAAAGATGGTCGAGATAGTGCGGCCTTGGACAAATGCTAAGTCGGCTTCTAAATCATCGAGTAAATGGGCAACGTATTCAGTTTCTGGAATGCCGCCTTTTAGGGCGTGAGAATTAAAGTCACAATAAGGACACTTTTGGACACACCAAGGAATGTGAACATACAAGGAAAGTGGTGGCAGAGTTAACTTACTCTGCGGGATATCAGGTGTTTGTGACACTTAAATTCCTAACTCTTTAAATTTGGCTAGCAACTGGCGCAAAGCTTGGCCACGGTGACTGCGTGCGTGTTTCTCATCTGGTGTCAATTGTGCGGCAGTTTTACCTAAGTCTGGTTGATAAAATACTGGATCATAACCAAAACCATTCTCACCAAATCGCTCGGTAGTAATAACTCCGTCCCAATACCCTTCACATATAATTGGACAAGGGTCGTCTGAATGGCGCATAAAAACTAACACAGTCACAAATCGTGCCTGGCGTTCTGACTCTGGAACCTCTTTTAATTTGTTCAGTAATTTATCGATATTGGTGCCGTCAGTTGCATCTGGGCCGGCAAACCGCGCGGAATAAATACCAGGTTTGCCTTTTAATGCTGCTACTTCTAGACCCGAGTCGTCAGCAATACAAGGAAGACCGGTAACGGCCGCTGCATGGCGAGCTTTAATAATGGCATTTTCGACAAACGTGGTGCCGGTCTCAGGAACTTCGTCAACATTGTATTGGCTTTGCGGAATAACGTTAAAGCCCAGTGGCGATAACATTTCTTGTAGTTCATTAACTTTACCTTTGTTGCCAGAGGCCAATAACAGCTCTTTCATAACCAGTCCTATGTTCCTGTGGTTTTATTGTCATTACGTCAGTGCAAATGTAGCGGTGCTGAAGTAGGGCGCATAATACAAAAAAAAACGCCAAGTTTATACAAACTTGGCGCCTTTATCGATCAGGTTAACTGAGGATATTATGCAAAGTTTTTGTTTGCGAAATCCCAGTTTACTAGTGCCCAGAAACCTTTTAGGTAATCAGGACGAACGTTGCGGTAATCGATGTAGTAAGCGTGTTCCCATAGGTCAACTGTGATAAGCGGAGTAACGCCTTCTTCAGTGATTGGAGTGCCTGCATTTGAAGTGTTAACGATGTCTAAAGAACCGTCAGCTAGCTTAACTAACCAAGTCCAGCTTGAACCGAAGTTGTTAACCGCTTTGTCATTAAATGCTTCTTGGAACTTCTCAAAAGAACCCCATTTTGCATTGATTGCGTCAGCAACGGCACCTGTTGGAGCGCCACCACCATTCGGGCTTAGTGAGTTCCAGTAGAACGTGTGGTTCCAGATTTGAGCTGCATTGTTAAATACGCCACCTTCAGACGTTTTAACGATGTCTTCTAGTGATTTGCCTTCAAACTCAGTACCACCAATTAGACCGTTTAATTTTACTACGTAAGTGTTGTGGTGCTTACCGTGGTGAAAATCTAACGTCTCTGCTGAGATATGAGGTTCTAATGCATCTTTAGCATAAGGTAGTGCTGGTAATTCGAATGCCATAATGGTTGTCTCCGTTGGCTTTGTTTATGATTACTGATAAAATCTCTCCACTTGACTGATTTAAGCAAGTGGCCGTTTTATACTTATTTTAACAATGTGGGCTTGAAAATATCCCATTCGTTCATAGTAAATAAGACTTAAAGATTGATTTTCAAGTCTGTTTTTATAAAACGCACTATTTTATTTTTAAGATCAGGCATAAGTCTAGTCGTCGTGTAAAAAATTACCATTAAGTTGAGGTTACAATGGAAACCATTGAAAAAATTAAGAAACAAATCGCTGAAAACCCAATCATCTTATACATGAAAGGCAGCCCTAAATTGCCATCATGTGGTTTTTCATCGCAAGCCTCTCAAGCATTAATGCAATGTGGCGAACCGTTCGCTTATGTCGATATTCTTCAAAACCCAGACATTCGTGCCGAATTACCTATTTATGCAGAGTGGCCAACGTTCCCACAATTATGGGTTGAAGGTGAGTTAATTGGTGGTTGTGACATCATTTTAGAGATGTTCCAAAAAGGTGAGTTACAACCTCTGATCGCAGAAACAGCAGCTAAATTCAAAACCGAAGAAGACAGCGCTGAATAAGCCTAACGTTTATTTTTATTAAGCCGAGCAATGCTCGGCTTTTTTGTGTGCGCTATTTAACCAAACAGTAATTGATACATCTTCGGTGGCACTTAATTTGCAATGCCTTTGCATGAGTTTTGTTAGTTTTGTGGAAAGTACAATGATAATTAAAGTTGTACTGTCTAACCTTAACTGAAATCGGGTTGTTTTTGTTCAAAGTCTCTGTTGGCAGAGCTAAGGTGTGGAACACATTGTCATGAACCAGTTTCGAGCTTTTTTAGTTATTATTCAATCGGTCCTAATTGTTACTATGTTGACTGCCTGTGGTGGCAGTGAACCTGAAGGGCCATCTGGTGCGGATGTTGCCAGTGTGAACTTAGGTGCCGATTTTACTGTTGCAGAGGGGCAACTAATTGCCATCACCGCTAGTGTATATCCGGATGAAGGTGCAACAACGTGGACTCAGATTGAAGGGCCATTAATCGAAGACTTTCCAACGGATGCTGCGCTTGATTTTAGTATTTTGGCTCCTCAAGTCCAAGTGGATACGGATTTTGTGTTTGAGGTTGTTTATGTCGCGCCGAATGGTCAGCGCGTTTCTGATCAAATCACGGTCACGGTCAATAACATCGACAGAAACCCAGTCGCGGTCATTAATAACCTTTCAACAGCCGTAGCGCCGTATCGTACATTTGAACTGATCACCTTATCTGGTGAAGAGAGTTACGATACGGATGGCGAAGTGCGAGCATATAGCTGGAAGCAAATTGATAACAATGAACCTTTGCAGTTTTTCTCAGATACCAATCAAAGCACAGTCACTATTCAAGCACCGTTTGTTCAATCTCTTACTCAATATCAAATTGAATTAACCGTAACCGACAACTTCGAACTTGTCGGGACCAACGTCATCAATATTCAAATAGCCGCTGCAGAGGGCACAGTTAACCCAGATGCCGGACAAGACCAAACCGTCAACGAATTTACTCGTGTGCTATTAGATGCGTCCAATAGCTTTTCGGTTGATAACGTTATTTCTTGTTCTTGGACTCAGTTAACTGGACAAACGGTCGAGCTAACAAATAGCGACCAGTGTATTGCTGAATTTTTTGCTCCTAATGTGGATATAACTGAAGCCTTGAGCTTTCAATTAGAAGCCGTTGACAGTAATGGCAACAGTTCGACTGATACGGTTAATGTTACGGTAAACCCTCTGAATTTAGGCTCGTTGCATGATACTGGTGTTATCGATTGTTACGACGATGTAGATATTATTAGCTGCGATAGTGTTGATTTCCCGAACCAAGATGCAGACTCCGGTCGTGACTCGGTAGCGGACGCAATTGATAAATACGGCACAGGCGATAAGACCTTCGATTTTACTAAGTTTGATGTGAATGGTGATGAACTGAGTAATGATGCGCTTGTGTTTAGCTGTGTAAGAGACAATTTTACAGGCCTGGTTTGGGAAGTAAAAACTCCAAGCGCAAGCCCGCAATTTAGTGAACTTAGAAGCGTCGAAAACCAATACGTAATCAACGATGCACTAAACCCAATCGGTACGTGTCCATCTGCATATATTTGTTCGGTAGAACAATATGTTGATGTAGTTAATGAACAAGCATTTTGTGGCGGCGCGAACTGGCGTTTACCGACTTATTTAGAGTTAATGGGTATCATGGACTACGGAGATGTCGATAAAAATAACCTGTTACCTAACGAGTTTTTCCCAAATGTGCCTGACCGCAGTGAGCTAAACCATTTATTTTATTGGGTGTCCAACGACAATGTTGAGGGCGGTGGTGACTTATTTAACTGGGTTATTGATATAGGCAACGGCGATGACTCGGCCATTAATACGACATCCAGAGCTTACGTGCGATTAGTGAGGGAGCCATAACAATGAAAATTACAGTTATTACCTTGTTAACGTTAAGTGTTGTTTCCGTATTCAATCCGGCTTATGCCATAGATCAACGATGTGAAACGGCGGTGGTTACGACACCATCAGAAAACTTCATCACAGAAGGGATCAGTTCTGATTATGTAATTGACTCAACAACTGGCCTAGCTTGGGCACGATGTGTGGTAGGCCAGACTTGGGATGCAACTAATGAGACTTGTACAGGTGAAGCGTTGCGCTTAACTTGGCAACAAGCGTTGCAAACTGCGACGGCGTATTCTGCAGGTAATTTTGATGATTGGCGTGTGCCTAATATTAAAGAGCTGGCGTCAATTGTTGAGCGTTCTTGTGTGGCACCTGCAGCGAACGCCGAAATATTTGCTAATACACCATCAGAACGTCATTGGTCATCAACACCAAACACGTCGGCAAGTCGCAAGGATGAAGCTTGGTCCGTCGCATTTTATAATGGTCGTATTGATACCAATGACAAAAATGCCGATTACTACGTACGTATGGTTCGATACGCTGAATAACCTTGATTTTAATGTAGCAAAGACACACACTTGGAAATGATATGTAACTAAAATAACGAGTGTGAAACGGTTAATGAACAAATTTTCAAACCTTAAGATATGGCTTATTGCCCTAAAAGTTGCGCTGCTAGTGACTTTGTTACCTGCTAGTCAGGTGGCAACTGCAATGGAATGTCATATTCGTCTTGAGTTTGGTTTGTTGATCTCGCCTGACCATATTCGTGTAATGAAAAAAGGCCGAACTCAGGTCCAAATCAATAACGATACCCAGTTGTTTATTCGTGGCGAAATGATGCAACTCACTGACCAAGAACGCTTTTTGTTAAAAGAGTTCAGTCGTGGATTAAGAAAAGAGCTGCCTGAAATTGTCACCATTGCCATGGACAGCATGGACTTGGGCTTTGACGCACTACAAAAAGTCATCACTGGCTTGGCAGGCACCGACGCCGCCAAAGAAACACAAGCGCAATTCCAACATTTACGTAATAGCTTGCTGCGCCGCTTTTCACGCTCTGGTGATAACTTTTATATCGCACCACAAGGCATGGACGAATTGGATGAATTTTTCTCAGATGAACTTTCATCAAAAATATCAGGGGTAGTGACAGACTCATTAAACGTTATGTTAGGTGCAATGGGACAAGCGTATCGTCGCAGTGAAGGAGCAGTAGAAGGTCAGCAAGCTGACTTGGACGACAGCGTTAACGAACTGACTAATAACGTTGAGCAAGCGCTTCAATACAACGCAAACCGCTTAGCCAAAAAAGCCGAGGCGTTTTGTGAGCGATTCCAAACGTTAGATAAGATTGAAGCGCGATTACAAAATCAAATTCCGCAATTGCGCCGTTACGACATCTTGTCTAACCCAACCAATAACCCTACTCACAACCCAAATTAAGGCTGATTTTTAGCTTTTTCGTCAAAAACAAGAATGCGTCAAATTAGTTGCTTCGCACGACGTTTGGCGTGTTTTGTCGTTTATTTACCCATTAACAACCCTGAACCTTGAAACATTGTAGTGATGACTGTATAAACTCGAGGGTTAAAAATTAAATGCGCTAAAGCAATAATTATAAAAATAAGGGTACACAACATGAACAAACCTGCACAAGCAGGGGAGATGTTAGGCCATCCTAAGGGCCTCTTCCTGCTATTCGGTACAGAGATGTGGGAACGTATGAGTTACTACGGAATGCGTGGTATTTTCGTTCTTTATCTTTCTAGCCTTGCAACCGCAACGGCAATGGGCTGGGATATGGCTCACTTCGGTATTGATCCTCTTGCAGCTGATGCAGACGAAAAATACCAATTAGAACTTCAATCAAACGCACTGAACATCCTTGGTTTATACGCAATGTTGGTTTACGTTACGCCTGTATTAGGTGGTTGGATGGCTGACAATGTTTGGGGTCAACGCAAGTCCATCATCTTCGGCGGTGTAGTCATGATGTTAGGTCAGTTTGCGTTAGGTACGCCACACGAAATGGTTGCTGGATTTGAAATTCAAATGATGTGGTTAGGCCTGGCGTTATTGATCATCGGTAACGGTTTCTTTAAACCAAACATCTCAACTATGGTTGGTGACTTATACGAAGAAGGTGACAAACGTCGAGACGCTGCATTTACAATCTTCTACATGGGTATTAATACAGGTTCGATTTTAGGTTACTTTGTTGTTGGTACAGTTGGTGAAAAGTACGATTACCAATACGGCTTCTTAGTCGCTGGTATCGGTATGCTACTTGGCGTATTGATGCAATTGGCGCTTGCTAATAAATATTTAGGTAATGTTGGTGTTGAGCCTTCTGCAAAGCAGTCTAAGGGCCAAGATTTAGCGGCGAAAAACAAGCCTCTAACACAAGAAGAGCGTGACCGTGTGAAGGTTATCCTTATCATGTCTTTCTTCACTATCGTATTCTGGGCCGGTTTTGAACAAGCCGCAGGTTCGATGAACTTATTCGCAAAATACAAAACTGACCTAGTGTTCTTTGGCTGGGAAATGCCAGCGTCTTGGTTACAAGCCGTTAACCCAATCTTCATCATTATCATGGCACCAATGTTTGCCGCGATTTGGTTAAAAATGGGTGAAGCAGAACCTAACTCTCCTAAGAAATTTGCATTAGGTATGTTCTTCTTGGGCCTTGGTTTTATTTCAATGGTAGGCGCCGCACTACAAATTGGCGATGATGCAAACGTAAAAGCTCACGTTATTTGGTTAGTTATGGCTTACGTGTTCCACACTATGGGTGAGCTGTGTTTATCTCCGATTGGCCTTTCAATGGTATCTCGTTTAGCACCACTTAAATTTACTTCATTACTTATGGGTATGTGGTTCCTATTCTCAGGTTTAGGTAACTACGCTGCGGCAGAGATCGGTAAACTAGTTGGTGATGCCGGTCCGCTTTCTACCTTCGGTGGCGTTGCGATTATGGCGTTCTTAGCTGGTATCGCATTGTACTTCTTAAGTGACAAGCTCGTTGATTGGATGCACGGTGCAGAAGATTATGTAGCTGACGATTTAGAATCAAAAATCGAAGAAGAAATGTCAGTGGTTGGTACACACGAAGGTACACCAGAAGATCATACTAAAATCTAATAGCAGGCTTACTTAGACATCGGTTGGTGTCGAAAAGTAAAGCTTAATTGGGAAGCCCAGCGTTTGCTGGGCTTTTTTTTGTTTCTGGGTTTCAACAAAATTACTCTTAAAATTAACCACTTTTAAAAACCTTTGTTTTCTTCCCTTGCACTGTACCGATTTTGGTCTACTTTTTTTTTACTTTTAACTATTAAAGGGACTTAATGATGAAACCCTACATACACATTCCATTTTTCATCTTTGTTTCTTTGGCAGTAGCATCATGTGGTGGTTCAGACAGCTCAGAGAACTCAAACAACAACAGTGACAACAATGACGATACCGTTTCTGAAACCGTCAATGCGACAGTTATTGATGATTATATCCGTGGTGCAACGGTTTTCATTGATATAAACGGCAATGGTTCATTAGATACGGATGAGCCTTCAGGCGTTACTCAGGCAGGTGGCGTAGCCGAACTTGATATAACAGGGCTTGGCTTAAACGCTGATGAAATACAATATTCAGTACTAGTCGGGGCTGACGCCGTTGACGAGGCGACGATAACCGATGAAAACCCTGATGGTACTCCTGTCGGAGCGTCGAATACATTTGAAATGATGTCATTACCCGGCTCAGAAAATGTGACGCCTATTACTACATTAGTCGCAATTCATGCCAAAACCTCAGGTGATTTAGAAGCCAGTAAAACCCTAGTTTCTAGTGAATTAGGTATTGAATCAGACGCACTTTCTAGTGATTTTATTGCCGATAACAATGCGAGTATGGGAGCACTAGCGCGAGTTGTAGTATCGACTAAAGTATTGCCGACTTCCATTTCTCAAGAGGTTTCTGCCTCAAAGGCATCTTCAATTGTAGCTATTTCGAAGAGTGTTATAACACAGGCCAAACAAGCTGTAGAAAATGACACTATGGAGCAAACATTGCCAGCTTTGGTGAATGCGACTGCTGTTTTGGTCGAAACCGCTAACGATTTATTAGATCAAGTCGGAGAAGGCGCTGACGAATTATCTCAAGAAGAGATGTCTAAGTTAATCGGTTCTGTAGCTCAAAAGACAATTGAGTTGTTTGAGGATATCGACAACAACGATTCTGATAAAGTTGCTGAAGCGATGGCGTTAGCCAAAGCCAGTAATATGGCAATGGCAAATCAGATTTCTAATGGCCTGCAAAATGATGATGACGTTGACGATATCGTGATTGGCGCAGAAGTGACCGCCGAGGTTGTTGTTAATGCGTTATCCACGCAGGGCGCATTGCAAAACGATGAGCTTGACCAAGGTGATATCGAAGATTTAGTTGAGATTATTATATCTGACCTCGCTGTTGATATTGCATCTATAGGTGATGATGACGATTTAGATGACTTAATTGAAACACTAACAGAACAAGTTAATCAAACGGTTGATGTGATCATCGATAATATTGAGTCGGGTGTGGAAGTCACGGATTTAGATGGTGATGGCATCGCCAATGCCGAAGACCCGGATATCGATGGCGATGGAGTACCAAATGAAACCGATGCGTTTGTTTATGATGCTACTGAACAAGTCGATGCTGACATGGATGGCCGCGGGGACAATAGTGATGTGTTGATAAGCAACGAATTTGAGCTAAGTGGCCGAAATCAGACAGAGCTCTTAGGCCTTTCATTTGGTGCAGTTAAAAAGGGCGACGACATAATTGTTCCTGACGGTAGCGGTTTGTATATTTTTAACGAGGCGGACTTAAGCACAAATAAAGCACCATACAAAATACGTGGGCAAGACCAAATAAAACCTTATAACCTCTGGGATATCAGTCATGGTGAGGTGGACTCAAATAATGATTTGTGGTTTGCAGGCTGGTCATTTGACCAATCAGTGTTGATGAGAGTTGATGGGAATTCAGGGGACTACGATAACATAACGTTTAATTTGATTTATGTCGTAGAAATGCTTGAGGGAGGTGGTTCTCAAGGGCACACGGATTTTGTTGTCGAGAACTTCACTATATCCAGTGATAATAAGTACTTGTTCGCTTATCTGACCGACTACTCGACTCATTATTTTGCAAGTTACCAGATATCAAGTGATGGAACACTAACACTTGTAAATATGTTGGATGTAACAGGTAGCGGATACCCTCACTACGAATCAAACTTTACTCTGTCCGAAAATGAAAAATGGCTTTATGGATCATTTAACGGTGAATATTCCAGTGGTAATGACCATATCGTGATAGCACAAGTTTCCGAAAGCGACGGTTCTTTGACTTTGGTCGATTTCCAAGACATGGAAAAAAGTGATTTTAGGGTGATACAAGCTGTTGGTAATAACAGATTACTCGTTACCTCTGAGACTCAAGCTTCGCTGATGTCGATTGATGAGCAATGGGGAACACTATCAACTTTATCTTCAGTTACCTATGAAAATAAAAAGCCATTTAATATTCAGTTAAACGGAAGTAAAAACGTAGCAATGGTTTCTACCTTTGATGGAAGGTACGCTAACTCGCTGTATCAAATCTCTATTGATGATGGCGGTGATTTGAGCTTCAGCGAAATTGCTGAGTTTGAGTCAGCGATTGCTGCTGGCGTGTATTCAACCGATGAATCTCGTTATCATTTTCCACTCTTATACAACAGTGGTATAAGCTCATTGGATTTATCGACGGAAGAGGTCAACACAACACTCCTTGGTATTACTAACTTTGATGATGACCAACTACTTCACGCGAATAATGGCTATTTATTCATATATGAAACCCAAGGCGCCAACCCTACTATAGTTGATAGCGAAAGCTCTGATTTACCATTTACAGATATAGCCAATGAATTTGGCGGTGAGTTTCTTAAAAAAAATAGTGCTTTTTACATGGGCGTCACAGATTCTAATACAGCCATTGGTAACATTAAAAGCTGGGGAGAAAACAATGAAATGGTTGTAAACAATCTGATGTGGAAATGGAACGATGATTTTAGTCAAATTGAAATTACTCCTATTGAGACAACCTCCACAGATTCTACATTTGATTTTGGTTTGATAGGAATGTCAAAAAACATTGCAGGCGTCGCTTCGTGGGCAGTGGATAGTAGTGAAATAATG
Source organism: Psychrosphaera sp. (assembly GCF_982872775.1). Classification (NCBI taxonomy): domain Bacteria; kingdom Pseudomonadati; phylum Pseudomonadota; class Gammaproteobacteria; order Alteromonadales; family Pseudoalteromonadaceae; genus Psychrosphaera; species Psychrosphaera sp. The sequence goes on from NZ_CEYNSH010000026.1 coordinate 49,017, forward strand.
GGACAGATAGATATTTATCATCTCGATGGTGATTCAGGAGATGTCATTGAAATGACAAGTGTGTTTGCAGATAGATCTGCTTATACGAGTTTTTATTATTATGAGAACCTTACTTTACCAAATGGCATTGCAAAGGGGACATTCCACTTCAACTTAGAGTCAGACCCTAACTCTGTGCAGTTAACAACAGAACAGTTTGCTAACACCGCATTATATCAGGATGGCTCAGTTTTTATCAGTCAATACGACATGTCATCAAGCTATGAGGTGTTTGTCGTGTCAGATACTTACAATCGGACGTTAATTAATAGCTATACGACTAATGAAGTAATAGACATTGAAAAGTGGTCTGATAGTGAGTTCGTAACACTTGAGCGCATTGTTGCGGATAGTAGTGAGGGTGAAGGCACCACAACAGACGAAACCTCAACTGTTTATATTAGGTTTAAAAAAGTTGATGAGAATGGCGTGGTTGAAGAGTTATCAAGTGCGCTACTTCAAGTATCAATCGATCCTTATACTGCGAAAATAAAAGTAGATAAGGAGAAGGGATTAATCTGGCTTGCTACGTTTAATGACAATAAAGATCTTCTGCTGTTTAAACAAAGAGACTAAAACAAGTGCAAAAAGTATTTGTTTTACTCCCTAGAGACAAAGCGTAAAAGAGTTATTGATGAGAGAGCCCAGCGTTTGCTGGGCTTTTTGTTTACCCATCCGAAGTCGATTATTAAAAAGGTCGTGTAATTAACGCTTCTACGCTATTAATTTCTGTTATCAGTGGTTACTATTAACGATAATTACATCAAATAGACTAAAAATAAGAATACGGAAATCTGATGAAGTATTTAGTAACCGGTGCGGCTGGTTTTATTGGCTCTTATGTTAGCAAACGCCTTTGTGAGCAAGGTCACGATGTCGTTGGTATTGACAATCTAAATGATTACTACGAGGTGTCGCTTAAACACGACAGATTGGCGACTTTAGCGCCATTTGACTCATTTCGTTTTGAACAAATCGACTTGGCAGACCGAAAGGCAATGGCCGAGTTATTTGCCGTCGAGCAGTTTGATATTGTTATTCACTTGGCAGCGCAAGCAGGGGTACGCTACTCATTGGAAAACCCATTTGCTTACGCCGACTCCAACCTGACTGGTCATTTAACAGTATTAGAGGGCTGTCGTCACAACAAAGTTAAGCACCTAGTTTATGCTTCTTCCAGCTCGGTATATGGGCTTAATTCTCAAATGCCATTTAGTTGTGATCACAGTGTGGATCATCCTGTCTCTCTCTATGCCGCGACCAAAAAGTCCAATGAGTTGATGAGTCACAGCTACTCTCATCTATACAATTTACCTACGACGGGCCTTCGTTTCTTTACTGTTTACGGGCCTTGGGGTAGACCAGATATGGCGCTGTTTAAATTCACTAAAAAGATTGTTAACGGCGACTCTATAGACATTTATAACAATGGTGAATTAAGCAGAGACTTTACCTACA
>NZ_CEYNSH010000027.1:0-1239 GCF_982872775.1 Psychrosphaera sp.
TTTAAAATAAGCTTTTGGGCGGTACCGGCTTTCAATCGAGTCGAGCCAGTTAACACTTCAGGGCCGACATTTACGGCGAGCGCGACGTCTGCTAACTCATTGATGGTGGCTTTCGGGTTACAGGTAACAGAGATAGTCATTGCTTTTTGTTGTTTGGCATATTGAATTGCGCCGATGACATAAGGCGTTCGGCCACTAGCAGCAATACCGACAACAACGTCTCTTTCTGTGAGGTTTACATTTTCTAAATCTTTGCGGCCCAATGCCTCGCTGTCCTCGGCACCTTCAACGGCTTTAAACATGGCACCTTCGCCACCAGCGAGTAATCCAATGACGACGTCATCTTGAATACTAAATGTCGGTGGGCATTCAACGGCATCTAAGACGCCTAAGCGACCACTCGTACCAGCACCCATATAAATGAGCCTGCCGCCTTGTTCTAATCTTGTTTTGATAATGTCGACGGCTCTAGCAACTTCATCATGAATCAATGCGATGGCATTGGTAATTTGTGAGTCTTGCTGGTTCATCAGTGATACCACTTCGACACTGTTCATAGTATCGAGAGACATTGAGGATTGATTACGAGACTCGGATACAAGCTGATTGATTGGGGTCAAAGTTGGAGATGACAGTGGCTCTGCTAAAGGTCTTGGGTCTCCTGCTGACGCTGGACCTGAAGCGACATCAACACTATCAATAATATTGTCATTCGAAGTTGAAGAAAGAGCCGAGGTTGATGGGCTAAGTGAAATAATGGACCTGTTGAAGGCTTCAGCACTACTACAACCTGAGTCGATGGCGTCAGCCGCTAAGCTATTAACTCCCAGTACAAACGCACCAAATAACGATGGCTCTGCAAGCGTTTTTATTTGTATATTATGCTGGATTAGCCATTCTTCTTGGATATCTTCTGCGGTTGCTTTGGCAAGTCCGCCAGTTAAAAACACAACCTGTGGCTTTGAATCAGGCTGGGTCTTTGCTTCAACTAGCATGTCTTTTACCTGTTCGATGTGCCACTGCCATGCTTTTGCTGCAATCTTACAGGAGTGCTTTTCCTTAACGATTAATTTAGCCAGGGCTGCATAGTCGGCTTGTTTAGCGTGACTTAGCCAAGTGAGTATTACTTCTTTATTAGTGCCAATCTTCTGGCCTAAAGCTTGGAGCGTAGACTGGCTCATAGCTTGGCCAAATGTTTGACCCAATACTTGGCCTGTAGTTTGGTGAATCGCAGACGTA
>NZ_CEYNSH010000027.1:1339-3373 GCF_982872775.1 Psychrosphaera sp.
TTGGCCAAATGTTTGACCCAATACTTGGCCTGTAGTTTGGTGAATCGCAGACGTATTACTCGTGTCTGAATTGTTGGTAGTGGTGAAACTATCACTAATTAACGATGAGTCTAACACCTGTAAATATTGACGAACCGCCTCTTGCCCCAGACGAGCACCACCACCTTCATCACCTATCGGAAAACCCCAACCTCCTTTGAATATCAATTGGTTCTTGCCTGCCTTTGGTAAATCTCTGAAATGAGCGACAAACGAACCTGTTCCAAGCGTGATTAGTGTCGTATCAGAAAAGTCGTTTGAAAAAGCGGCACCAAACAACGCTGACACACAATCTTCCATAACTAAGCAATGAGTCATTGGCAGTTTGTTTTGACGGCAATGCTCAGTGATGCTGTGATGCAATCGTTTGGCAAGTGAGTCGTTCCCTGCACCAGCAACCCCAACACTGACAACAAGCTCAGTTGGACTGAGATCATTTAATAACTGGTTGATCATTTGTGCTATCACTTGTTCAGCACGTTCAAATGATGCGGTTAATGAACTACCTTCGAGCGTCAATTTTGATAACGGAAGTGAACTGTGGTTGTCTTGAATGTCAGCGGAAGCACTCTGGTTTAATTCGGTTAACTCAACCTGGTAAATGGCACCCTGAGTTTTACTGCCACCGCCATCTATTGCAATGATATATTTCATAAAAGTGATATCCTGTGTCTTAACAAGAATGTACTAAAAACCACACATACTTGAAACAACCGATTCAAGTTATCACGTTAAAATGATCGTTCATTTGGCTTTTGGTTATATGCGTAATTAAGGAATCTGACTTTATGAATCTGTCACTCTTTGTTCGATTAATAGTTTGGGTAGCGATCATTACTAGCCTACTCATGGCTAATTCAGCACTAGCGAAAAGTGTTAATGATGAATTATTACGTCAAGCAATTGGCCAAAAACTAATGATAGATATCAGGTTTTATTGTGAGAAGTCACGTTCCTCAAATACCAAAAAGGCCTGTCGAACGCCTATGGTCACCTTGCCTAACCCTGTTGCTCAAACGATTAAGTCTCAACATATTGGCGGTGTGATCTTATTTTCAGAAAATCTACAATCAACCAATCAAATTCGCACGCTAACTTCAGATTTACAAAATGCTCGAGCCGGAGATTTGCCGCTATTCATCGCTACAGATCAAGAAGGTGGCCGGGTTGCGCGATTACCATTGGATGATTTCGAAGCCTTTTCTGGGAATATGCCATTGGGCGCTGTGTATCAAGGTGATCAACAACTAGGTAAAAAATTAACGGCAGAGACATATAAAGCACTAGCGCATTCGTTAAGGTCGGTCGGCATTAATGTCAATTTTGCACCCAACATAGATGTAAACAACAACCCCAACAATCCAGTCATTAATATCCGTTCTTTTTCGGATAACCCAGAAGTAGTCTCAAACCTCGGTAAAGTAGCGGTTAATGCAATGCAACAGCAAGGAGTCATGGCCACACTAAAACACTTCCCGGGCCACGGAGATACCGTTGTGGACAGCCATTCTGGATTACCTGTTGTTGACCACCCAAAGTCTAGAATTGAACAGGTTGAATTGAAGCCATTCAATAAGATCATTGCTCAAACCCAGCCTGCTTTTGTTATGTCTGCACATATTCAGTTTCCTGCACTTGACCCGCAAAAGCTAACGACAAAAACGGGTGAGACCATCATTACTCCAGCTACTTTTTCTAAACCCATTTTGACCGACTTGTTGCGAAACCAAATGGGCTTTGAAGGATTGGTCATCACAGATGCATTAGACATGCGAGCTATAAGCGACTCATTTTCATCATTAGATGCTGTTGTGAAAGCTTTTAATGCTGGAGCTGATATTGCGCTAATGCCAATGGTCATTGATAGCAACGAATCTTTGATTGAACTTAGTCAATTGATCGACCAATTAGTGTTACTGACAAAACAGGGTGTGATTGATAAGGCGGCTTTGCTCAACTCCTATCAACGAATCATAACAGCGAAAAAAACATACA
>NZ_CEYNSH010000027.1:3473-31929 GCF_982872775.1 Psychrosphaera sp.
ATGCCAGACAGCGGTAAATGTGATGCATTGATTTTCAGCTTAGCTAAGCTAGGTTCAACCGGACATATCTGTTGGAATGATAAAGAGTTAAATGAAGCACTAAAAGCGAAAAGTCAATTAAACCAAGCTCTAAAAGAAGTTGGTGCGGTGCTCGTGTCGAACTTGAGTCCCGCGCAAGCAGCCTACGAAATGGTTGGAGTATCGATGGAAGAAAAACGTGCACTTCGTAAATTAACCACTCAACAACGTCAACAAAACAACCAACAATTGCTGTCGTTAGCTAAGCAGACCGACTTGACTACCGCTATGGTGAGTTTGCGCGCGCCTTATGACTTGGCTGACTACCAAAATCGAGTGAATTACCTGTTCGCGACGATGTCTTATCGCGTCTCAACAGTAGATAGAACGGTTACTTTTGAAGCCCTGGCTAAAGCCTTGCTCGGTCAGTTACAAAATAACGCTCAAATACCGGTAAACATTGATTCTGTTTAACAAGCACAGTTGATATGATGAGCCTATAAATGAATGTATACGTGCCTTACAGGTACTCAGCGATAAATTAAAAGAATACAGAACAAAATGAATACAGTTTTTTTGAATGGCGAGTTTATGCCAGCAGAACAAGCCAAGATTTCTCCAATGGACCGTGGTTTTTTATTCGGAGATGGCGTGTATGAGGTAATACCTTCCTATGCCGGAAAGTATATCGGTTTTTGGCCACATATCGAACGTATGTTTATAGGTTTAGAAACCATAGAAATCGACCTTGGCTATACAGCAACAGAAGTTCGAGATATTTGCGATCGCTTATTAGAAGAAAACGGCCGTGGAAATTTAGGTGTTTATGTTCAAGTATCACGAGGGGTTGAAGCAAAGCGATTTCACGCTTACTCGAATACTTCGACACCGACTCTTTTTATTCATACCTTTGAGATCGCACCACCACCAAGCGTCGAAGATAAAAAGACCTATCGTACAAACATATCACAAGATATGCGTTGGCAGCGCTGTGACATAAAAACCACTTCTTTGTTAGGCAATGTCATGCACTTTCAGCAAGGCATAGCTAATGGTTACGATGAGACTATTTTATTTGATGACAAAGGTGTTATCACTGAAGCCTCAGCGAGTAACGTGTTTATTGTAGAAAGCGGCACGATTAAGACACCAAAGCTCGATAACCACAAATTGGCGGGTGTGACGCGTTTGATGTTGTTAGATATTCTAGAAAAGCACAGTGACTTTAACGTAGAAGAAACAGATATAACCAAAGAACAATTATTGGCCGCTGATGAGGTTTGGCTAACCAGTGCTACTAAGCAAGTTGGGCCTGTAGTGGAAGTCGCAGGTACACCGATTAATAAGGGTGAAATTGGCTCATTGTGGCCGCAAGTTCAAGCCTTATTTTCAGCACATATGTTCAGTGAGTAAGCTTTATAATTGATGGTGGTTGTAGGTATGAACCTACCAACAAGCATTAAACAACAATAAAAAATAGAAGGAGCGACCATGACGGCATCATTAATAGAACTTAATATCGTATCGCCCAACCAGCCTGTTTTTAAAGGTATGGTTAAGTCCATGACAATTATGGGGGGTGAAGGTGAGTTTGGTGTTCAATATGGTCACGCGCCTTTTTTAACATCGATTAAACCGAGTATGCTTAAATACATCGACGATGAAGGAGTCGATGAAGCGGTTTACGTTGCTGGTGGTATCGTTGAGGTACGCCACAATCAGGTGAATGTCATGGCCGACGTTGCTGCGAGGGGCGATCAAATAGATGCGGCTCAAGCACAGCAAGCCAAAGAACAAGCACAAACTCGTTTAAAAGAATGTGATGTCAAAAAGTTTTTAGCTTTGGAATTGGAGTTAATGAAAGCGACTGCTCGATTGCGAGTCGCTAAACATTACATTAATAAGAAGAAGTAAATAAACGACGTTTGCCGAAACGTCTTCCGAAACAAGTGCAATAATCGGCCTAGAAATACTGGCTCAGAAATAAACTCGCAAATGCGCAGGGTTACACCATTAACCCTGCCACAATGTAGAAAACAGCCGTCAAGCCACCCGCCGTCAACGCATAAGGCAACTGGGTTTTTACGTGTTCTAGTAAGTCACACCCTGAAGCCACTGCTGATACGGCCGTTGTATCAGATATTGGCGAGCAATGATCACCAAAGATACCACCACCTAAAATTGCAGCCAGTACCAAAGGTGCGGGTAGTCCCAATTCAACCACCAAAGGCATACCTATTGGCACAAGTAAGGCAAAGGTTCCCCATGACGTCCCGGTCGAAAACGACATTAAGCCACCAGCAATAAACAATAAGGCAGGGACCAAAAATAATGGAATATTGCCAGCAACTAAACTCGCAATGAACTTACCGGTTCCTAACTCTTTTAGGCTTGCGCCAAGTGCTAAGGAAAATAAAACTATGACGACCAAAGGCAACAGTTCATTCATGCCTTTAAAGCCGATAGAGGTCATTTCCTTATGGCTGAAGCCAGCACTAAATATCATCATGAGATAAGCAACTAAACAAGCGAGCGCAGTCGCATACAAAACTGACTTTGAGCCCGACCCGTCGGTAAAATTGCCATTACCCGTTAAAAACATAAAGCCAACCATAGAAACCGACATAATGATTAACGGCACCAACATAAACCTGGGTTTAGATGCTGGAACTTCTAACTCTTTTGAAGAAGACTCAACGGTTACCTTTTGTTGCTCCAACTCTGCCTTTTTCATCGGACCGTGTGTTTTGTCGGCGATGATGGTGTATAGAACGATGGCTAACGTAATAATTGCATAAAAGTTAAGAGGAATAGTTTGAATCAATGTCGACACGGCAGACTCAGGCAGTTCATAACCACTGACTAACCCTAAGACGTAAGCGCCCCAGCCGTTCATTAAGATAAGAATACAAATAGGAGCACTCGTACTATCAATAATGTAGGCCAATCGCGCTCGACTCATTTTGAACTTATCAAATAAGCCTCGAGCTATAATACCCGACATTAATACGCTGAGATTTGACTCAATGAATATCACGACACCTGTCATAAATGGCAACATTCTGGCTCTTCTAGCCGTTCCACTAATGCCTTTTTTTACTAAGTACTCTACGGTAGCTGTTACACCACCTGAGTAGCGCATAAAGCCAAGCAAGGCACCAACTAATAAAGAAAATGTGAGAATTCGGGTATTGCCGCCTGATTCAAAAACACTGATGACACGTTCAATGCCATTGATAGGAAAGGCACCAATGGCACTACCTATAGGAACCAGATTTAAAAGTAATATCAACTCCGAGCAGAATAAGGCGACAAGTAGCGCAAGTATTACTTCTTTTTTCCACAATACGACAACGACAGCAAGAAGCGGCGGAATAACCGTGAGCCAATCTGACACAAATAATCCTTAACTTGATTAGATAAATTTAAATTACCTTATACCATAAAGGCTTAGTGCTCCAAACCTAAATACAGTGGACGGACTCAGTCTTGTGGTCTTTACTAAACTATAACTGGACGGACTCAGTATATTAAGTATTATCGGTTTCGTTATTTTGAAGAATTATTAACGAATTGAATTTATTGCAAAAAGAGCCCCAATATGAACCTTGTTAAGTCACTCGGCGTTACCGCGTTAATTTCTGTTTCTCTTTTTTCAACAGCTCTACTTGCTGTCACTTCAGAATCGTCCTCCGCAAATAATGAGCTATCTCATTTAAGTCCAAAGAACGCTCAGAATGTGTACGGAGTACCTCATCGAAGAAGTGATCAGACGTCTCAACCACTAAACGAATTTATTGTGGTACTCGACTCAGAACCGCTGAGCAAGACTATTCAAAAGAAACACGCCAAGGCCGCAAAAAATGGTCAGGCAAGGGCGGCCGTATTTCAGCAAAGTCTTGCAGTGTTAATGGCAAAAGATTCATTGCGAAAAGAACGAGATAAATTAAAGCCAGCAATGGCCAAAGTGGCCGATGAGCTCTATGTCAGTGCTGAATTTGACACATTGTTAAACGGATATTCAGTGCAAACGACGGCGAGCAAAGATGAGCTTGCAAAAATTCCGGGCATAAAAGCGGTTTACCCAAATGCTAAAGTAAAAGCGACCCTAGAAAACGCGTTACCTATCATTAAAACTCAAGAAAGCTGGTCATTAGTCGGAGGTCAAAGTACGGCAGGACAAGGGATTAGAATTGCAGTTATTGACTCGGGGATCACGCCAGATCATCCAATGTTTAGTGATGCAAATATGTCATCGCCAAGTGGCTTACCCAATGACGATTACTGTTCGTCTAATGCGGGTTTTTGTAACAACAAAATCATCGTTGCTCGTCACTTCTTACCCAGCGATTTTTCATCGAACCCAGATTACGAAAATGAATTTGATTCTCCCAGAGCATATAGTGGCCATGGTACGCATGTCGCGGCTATCGCAGCGGGGCGACAAGTAGAAGCTGATAGTGGTGAGACAATCTCAGGTGTTGCGCCAAAAGCCTATCTTATGGTTTATAAGGCATTATGGGGTGAACAAGGTATAGGTTCGACAGAGGGGTTGATTCAAGCACTGGAGTCTGCTTTTGCTGATGGTGCGGATGTCATAAACAACTCTTACGGTCTTGATAATACAGACAATAGCAGTGGTAGTATTTTTGTTGATGTTTTTAATGAGCTCGAAGCGGCGGGTGTTGTGTTGGTGTCTTCTGCGGGTAATGAAGGCGACCAGGGTAGTAGCACAATTAGCTGTCCTGCTTGTGTCGAAGCTGGGATCGCGGTTGGTTCAACGACAACAGATTTAATTGCGGGATACATTCTTGAGTTCGGTACCAATGATGTACTTTCTCAACCAGGCAACAACTATAAAGTAGGCAATCAGTTCAGTGGAACCGGTAAACTAGCGCAAGATACGGACAACCTCGGGTGTTCTGCTTCGGCATGGAGTGGCGTGTCTTTAACAAATGACATTGCCATCGTGCGAAGGGGGACTTGTACGTTTAGAACAAAAGCACAAGTGGCTCAACAAGCGGGTGCCGCCGCTATGGTGGTGTTTAATAATGTACCGGGACCAAATGTTTTAATGGAGATTGGTGAAGATATTAACTTAACTTCCACCTTTATCTCTCAAGAAGATGGTGCGGCGTTATTGGATTACCTCGATAGCTCTTTAATCGACACGGTCTCGATGCAAGGAAGTCAGTCTAAATCGACAAATGATGCTGCTGCAGATATTGTTTCGGGCTTTAGCTCTTTGGGACCAAATGATGACGATGCTTATATTAAGCCAGATATGTCGGCTCCAGGGGATTTGATTTTGTCAGCGGTCGCGAGTGAAGATCCTCTCACTACAGGTTTAGATTATGGCTACCTCGGTGGTACAAGTATGTCATCACCTATGGTGGCAGGTGCAGCCGCCCTCATTAAACAGCACAGACCTAACTTAACGGCCAAAGACATAAAAGGTATTTTGGTTAATGGTGTTGATAATGGCATTAAAGGTATGGACGGCTCGAGTACTGCAACAGCCTTTGAAACAGGCTCAGGGCGTCTTAATATTCTTAACGCACTTGAGTTAAAGGCGTATTCTACTTCCCCTAATTTAACCAATAACAACTGCCAAGTAACGTGTCGTATTAGTAGCAAATTACGTTCAATCAGTGAAACCACCCAATCTTGGTCGGCCTCTCTGTCATTTAATGATTCAGAACTGACTGGAGAGGTGTTTCCTCAGCAAATTTCCCTAAGCACAAATGGTCAAGAGGCTGAATATGAGGTGTCGGTAAACTTACCATTTAACCAGCCTGTTGGTTGGTATTTTGGTGAATTGGTATGGACAAATACAGACGGTCAAAAAATTGTTCAAGCTATTGCAGTTGCCAATATCGCAACCAACAGTGACAAGTTCACTTTAACTCAGCTAACTGAAAGTGGATCAACGGCAACTTATCGATTGGTCAGTGAAAACTTTACTTCCTCAGGGACTTTGCCAATTAGCTTGGATTTGGTCGGTGGTGCCGAATTTGATACCTCTAGCGTCGTGGTAAGCCCTAACTCTGGTATTACTAACGAAGTCAAAACTGCGCAGCGAGTGAGTTTTGACATTGCGCTACAGCAATCTACCTTTGATACCTTCTCGGATGTGCCATTCCAAATTGATGTTGCTGCACAGTCTAACAATAACAGGGTTGGCTGCGCAGGTGACTGTGATGAATTTTCCGCGGCCTTGTCTTTTGATTATCAGCACATGGGACAGGACTTCTCATCAATTACTATTGGCAGTAATGGGGTTGCCTTTGTTGGTGATAATGTGACTTCTAATGACTCATTCACAACTAATCGTCGTTTACCGTTCAGTGGCAAGCCGGATGGTACGTTGGCCCCGTTTTGGGCTGACTTTGACCTCAAAAATTCAGGCAATGCAAATGATGAAGGTGGCGGTGATATTTTATTTATGACCCACACCCATAACAGTAAGTCTTATTTAGTGGTTCAGTGGGATAAAGTGCGCCTTTACTCGCAAGGCAACTTCAATGCTACCTACTGGGGCGTCTCAGACATTAATGCCGAGTATACCTTTCAGCTCATTATTGAGGAAAACAGTGATAACAAATGGTTTAGGTACCTAAGTATTCCTGAGCAACCTAATTACTACACGATAGGTGTTGAGTCTGCCGATTCTTCTGTTGGTGTAACCTCTTGGTATGACGGCTCGGGAACTATCTCGGCGAGCAATAACTTTAGTTTGCGTTATGACTATACCGCGCCTGGTGAAGTCACTGTGGAGTTTGAGGTAAACGAAAGCAGCAGTATTAATGATGCACTTAGTTTTGCTGTCAATGATTCAGCAAGCGGTAATGAAGATGAAAGTATTGAGGTTGATGCGCTGGCTAATGACCTTACCGGCGACCGCGTTTTATTAATTGCTGGTGTAGAAGATGAGCGAAGAATGGAGCAGCTATTTGAAGGTCGTAGTGACTTTACCCTGGTTGCTTCAAGTGTTCGAGTATCAACGCAAGCCTCTAACGGTACAGCCACAGCCAATACTGATGGCACCATTACTTATCAGCCTGATGCTAACTTTACTGGCAATGACTCCTTTAGATATGAAGTCACTAATTCGAATGGAAGCAAATCAACTGCGAATGTTGCTGTAAACGTAACGCCAGTTAATGATGCTCCTGAAGTCTTAAATTTGAGCGTACCAGCATCAACTGTTGTGGGCCGAACCATCGTACTGAGCGTAGATGCAATTGATGTCGATAGTGATGTTACTTACCAATGGAACTTGCCACAGGGATTTTCATCAGGAACAACCGACGAGTCTGAAATAAGAGTAACGGTTGGATCAAATTCTGCGGCCACTTCAAATGTTTCGGTTGTCGTCTCAGATGGTGAGTTCAGCGTAACGGCTTCTGCCAACATTGTTGTTAACCAATCGTCGACTAGCGGAGGCGGTGGCAGTTCAGGTGGCGGTTCAGTTCCACCTTGGCTTTTGGTGAGTGTGTTGGCAATTATGAGTGTCCGACGAGCGCGGGACTATCTAAACAGTAAACCTTCGTGAATGAACATTTTATCATCAATTTAAGCATTGCCACTTGGTTTGGAGACTAAGTGGCAATTTTTATTGTCGGTTATCACTGTTATTTATACTGGAAATACAAGTAAATATTCAGCAAGTTATTTCTTTTAGTCATTGAGAGCACTATAATTGGCCGCTTTCTGACTTTCATGTCTATAGTTATTTCACTTTAGCAGTCGCAAAGCAGAAATAACGCCACAAAAAATAAGAGGACATTATTGTGCTTCAAGAATATCGCAAACACGTTGAAGAACGCGCCGCACAGGGCGTTGTTCCTAAGCCATTGGACGCAGCACAAGTTGCGGACTTGGTAGAACTAATTAAAAACCCGCCAGCGGGTGAAGAAGAATTCATTTTAGACCTATTAACAAATCGCGTACCTCCTGGTGTAGACGATGCAGCTTATGTTAAAGCTGGCTTTTTAGCAGCTGTTGCTAAAGGTGAAGCGACGTCTCCAATCCTAAGTGCAGAAAAAGCGACTGAATTATTAGGTACAATGCTTGGTGGCTACAACATCGAGCCAATGATCCAGCTACTAGACAATGCTGATCTTGCTAGCACAGCGGCCGAAGGCCTTAAGAAAACATTGTTAATGTTTGATGCTTTCTTCGATGTAAAAGAAAAAGCAGACGCAGGTAATGCAAAAGCGAAAGAAGTGATGGAGTCATGGGCGAACGCTGAGTGGTTCCTTAACAAGCCAAAAGTTGCAGAAAAAATCACTGTTAAAGTATTTAAAGTAACTGGCGAAACAAACACTGATGATTTATCTCCTGCACCAGATGCATGGTCTCGTCCTGATATTCCTCTGCACGCAACAGCGATGCTTAAAATGGAACGTGAAGGCATCAACCCTGATCAGCCAGGCACAGTAGGTCCAATCAAGCAAATCGAAGAATTACAACAAGACGGCATTCCACTAGCATACGTTGGTGACGTTGTTGGTACTGGTTCTTCTCGTAAGTCTGCAACGAACTCAGTTCTTTGGTTCATGGGTGAAGAAATCCCATTTGTACCAAACAAAAAAGCTGGTGGTGTTTGTTTAGGTGGTAAAATTGCTCCAATCTTCTACAACACAATGGAAGACTCTGGTGCACTACCAATCGAATTAGACGTTCAAAAAATGAACATGGGCGACGTAATTGATATCTTCCCTTACGAAGGTGTAGTTAAGCGCTCTGGTACTGACGAAGTCATCTCTACTTTCGAATTATCAAAAGTTTTATTAGACGAAGTACGCGCTGGTGGCCGTATTCCTCTAATCATCGGTCGTGGTTTAACAACTCGTGCCCGTGAAGCGCTTGGCCTTGAAGCAACAGATATCTTTGCACTTCCAACTGACACTGCAGAATCTTCAAAAGGCTACACACTAGCTCAGAAGATGGTTGGTAAAGCATGTGGCGTAGAAGGCGTTCGTGCTGGTCAGTACTGTGAACCTAAGATGACGACAGTTGGTTCTCAGGATACAACAGGTCCTATGACACGTGACGAACTTAAAGACTTAGCATGTCTTGGTTTCCAAGCTGACTTAACCATGCAGTCTTTCTGTCACACCTCTGCTTATCCTAAGCCGGTTGACGTTAACACGCACCACACACTACCTGATTTCATCATGAACCGTGGCGGTGTATCACTTCGCCCAGGTGACGGTGTTATCCACTCTTGGTTAAACCGTATGTTGTTACCAGACACAGTAGGTACTGGTGGTGACTCACATACTCGTTTCCCTCTAGGTATCTCATTCCCAGCAGGTTCTGGTCTAGTTGCATTCGCAGCAGCAACAGGCGTTATGCCTCTTGATATGCCTGAGTCAGTATTGGTTCGTTTTAAAGGTGAAATGCAACCAGGTATCACTTTACGTGATCTTGTACACGCTATCCCTTACTACGGTATCAAAGAAGGTCTATTGACTGTTGAGAAAGCAGGTAAGATCAACGAATTCTCTGGTCGTGTACTAGAAATCGAAGGCCTTAAAGGTCTAACGGTTGAGCAAGCATTCGAACTATCTGACGCATCAGCTGAGCGTTCAGCTGCTGGTTGTACAATCAAGATGGACGAAGACGCAGTTGCTGAGTACCTTAACTCAAACATCGTTATGCTTAAGTGGATGATCTCTGAAGGTTACGGCGATGTTCGTACTATTGAGCGTCGTATCACAGCGATGGAAGAGTGGTTAGCGAACCCATCTCTAATGGAAGCGGACGCAGATGCAGAATACGCACACGTTCTAGAAATCGACCTAAACGACATCAAAGAGCCAATCGTATGTTGTCCAAACGACCCAGACGATGCGAAATTATTGTCTGACGTTGCTGGTACTGGCATCGACGAAGTATTTATCGGTTCTTGTATGACTAACATCGGTCACTTCCGTGCAGCTGGTAAGCTTATGGAAAACTACGGTGGTGTATTACCAACTCGTACTTGGGTTGCGCCTCCAACTAAGATGGACCGTGACCAGTTAACAGAAGAAGGTTACTACTTCACATATGGTAAAGCGGGCGTTCGTATCGAAACTCCAGGCTGTTCACTATGTATGGGTAACCAAGCACGTGTTGCTGATGGTGCGACTGTACTTTCAACTTCTACACGTAACTTCCCGAACCGCCTAGGTACTGGTGCAAACGTATACCTAACTTCTGCTGAGCTAGCTGCGGCTGGCGCAATCATGGGCAAAATCCCAACAGTTGCAGAATACATGGAATACGCGAAGCACATCGACACTACAGCGGCCGATACGTACCGTTACTTAAACTTCCACCAAATGAAGCAGTACACGGACAAAGCGGAAAAAGTTATCGTTCAACAAGCAGTTTAATCTGCAACGAGCATTAACTTAAACGTTGAAATAAAAGGGCTGATTTATCAGCCCTTTTTTGTGTCTAGGGTTATATTCAAAAACAAAGGTATTGTAGGGCTAAGTCCGTTTTTGACTTAGTTGCTGAAACAACAAAGCCCCGACAATTACAAACAGACCGATGACGGTCGCAATATAAATTTGTTCGCCCCTGATGTAATAAAGTAAAACAAGAGAAATAAAGGGAGAAAGAAAGATCAGATTAGCAATTACTGACGTGTTAGTTGTTAATTTCATCGCTTTAGACCAGAACAAAAACGTAATACCCATTTCAAACAAACCTATATAAATAACCGCACTGCCTGCAACCCAATTGAGCTTAGAAAAATCAAACTGAGTGCCGACAAATAACCATAATATTAACGTCGCAATGCAAAAATTGATGGTTAATGAGACGGTAGAGTCCGTTAGGTTTTTGGTATTAAATATCCAAAATCCAGACCATATAAATGTCGAAAGCAATGCCAAGCCAACACCTGCAGCACTATCAAATTCGACATTAAATATTTGTCCTTTTGTTGCGATAATAAATACGCCTAAATAGCCTAAGCAGCAAGCAACCGCGTCACGCCATGAAACAGGTTGTTTGAGTACAACGGCCGATAAAATTGTTAACGAAATTGCCCAAGTATAATTAATAGGCTGAGCCTGAGATCCTGGCAGTAAGTTGTAGGCGCCGAACAACACTAAATAATACCCAACCGGATTAATTAGGGAGGATAAGAGGTAATAGCCCGGGCGATTCATTAACTCAAGTTTACAACGGTAAAGTTTGCTTTGAGAGACACAGACCGCCAGTAATGCAACGGCCGAACTCGTGCATGCAAAGAGCAGTAACTCGTAAGGTGCCAGATAGTCTAAGGCGATTTTAAAAGCCGTTGCAACGGTTGACCATAACAAGACAGCAGTCATCGCCCAAACATAAGGGTTTTGTTTCAAAGACGTCACGTTTACTCGTTTTAATTATTTAGTAAAAGAAACAGTGTATTTAAAAGTGGATGAAAGCGACAAATGAGAATTTCTATTTAATTCTTTGAAATAATTTATAGCAAATGACCGTGCTACCGTATACCAGGAGCAGGCATTGTGAATATGCGCACCCTAAAGGGAAGCGCCGATGAAAAAATAAAACGTTGCTCTTTTAGGGCGGTAACTCTAATTTTGGCATTAATATGAGTTATCTCCATTCAATCTCTATAGCGGTTTGTGCTAAACTTCGCCGCATTACCCACTTTTACCAAGTTATAAAGATCAAAGATCATGTTAGATAACGTTAGAATCGTATTAGTAAATACCTCTCATACTGGCAACATAGGATCAGTTTGTCGTGCTATGAAAACAATGGGATTGTCAGACTTAGTGTTAGTCGATCCTGTTCAAGAGCCTGATAGCCACGCTTCAGCTCTAGCTGCAGGTGCGACAGACATCTTAGGTAGCGCCAAAATTGTACCTGAGCTTAAAGATGCCATCGCTGACTGTCAGCTGACTATTGCTACAAGCGCACGTTCTCGAACGTTGTCATGGCCAATGCTTGAGCCGCGTGAGTGCGGTAAAAAGGTGGTTGAAGAAGGTCAAAATTCTAAGGTGGCTTTGGTTTTTGGTCGTGAAAATTCAGGACTGACCAACGAAGAGCTACAACAATGTCAGTTCCACGTTCATATCCCTTCTAACCCTGAATACAGCTCGCTTAACTTAGCGATGGCAGTTCAAACTTTGTGTTATGAAATTCGCATGCATTTCTTAGATAGCCAGCAAGCACAATTTGAACCTAGCGATGTTGAATATCCGAACAGCGAACAGTTGGATGGATTTTATACTCACTTAGAACAAGCTCTGACAAAAACAGGTTTTATTGTGAAACAACACCCAGGGCAAGTGATGGCCAAGCTTCGCCGCCTGTTCAATCGAGCTCGCCCTGAATCACACGAACTCAACATTTTACGTGGTGTTTTGGCGTCAATTGAAAAAGACGCAGGTAATACCAAAGACTAACCAAGAGACTCTTACCTCCTATGTTTGAACGAATCAAAGAAGATATCAAAAGTGTGTATGCAAGGGACCCTGCTGCGCGAAGCAACATGGAAATCTTATTTAATTACCCTGGATTACATGCCATCTGGTGTCAGCGTTTGAGTCATCGTTTGTGGAATGCGAACTGGAAATGGTTAGCGCGTTTTGTGTCTACTATTGCACGTTGGGTAACCGGTGTTGAAATTCACCCAGGGGCTCAAATAGGCCGTCGATTTTTCATTGACCACGGCATGGGTGTGGTTATTGGCGAGACTGCCGAAATTGGTGATGATGTCACGGTTTATCACGGTGTCACCCTTGGTGGAACAAGCTGGAACGGCGGCAAGCGTCACCCGACTTTAGCCGACGGTGTCGTTGTTGGTGCCGGAGCAAAGATCCTAGGACCAATTTTAATTAACAAAAATGCCCGCGTTGGCTCTAACTCTGTAGTAGTAAAAGAAGTTCCAGAGGGCGCAACGGTTGTTGGCATACCTGGTCGAATCGTCACGAAAGCCGAGCCAGACAAACACGAAAAACGCAGCAAAATTGCCGAAAAATATGGCTTTGATGCTTATGCGGTTTCACCTGATAACCCAGATCCGGTTGCTAGTGCCATTGGTCGTATGGTTGATCACATCTCCATCATGGATGAAAAAATCGCCTCTTTGTGTACAGAAGTATGCAAGATGGGTGGTGACGTCTGTGACAAAGCGTTACCAGAAATTGATCTGGAAGACGACTTCAAAGTGGCTGAACAAGCCGCAGCCAAGCAGCGAGAAGCTGGAATGGCTGGTTTCGATCCTAAAATTTAACGAAAGTTACGGTCTTAAAACACCCTGTCCGCAAATGTGGACAGGGTACTTATAGTTAAATGACATGAACTATTAGAAAAACTCATAATAACCTACTAAAATAGTCAGGTATTAATACTTGACTATTTTACTCAGGTTTGTACAATGCGCAGCCATAGAAAAGTAAGACGAAATCACGCTATTGCGCAGTGTTTATACGGTTTAGCTGGCTCA
Source organism: Psychrosphaera sp. (assembly GCF_982872775.1). Lineage (NCBI taxonomy): Bacteria > Pseudomonadati > Pseudomonadota > Gammaproteobacteria > Alteromonadales > Pseudoalteromonadaceae > Psychrosphaera > Psychrosphaera sp. The sequence goes on from NZ_CEYNSH010000027.1 coordinate 16,954, forward strand.
AGAAGGAATCGAAATGAAACTTTCATCTAAAGGTCGATACGCAGTAACTGCGATGTTAGATGTAGCATTACATGCATCGGATGGACCTGTGCCTCTAATGGACATCTCAGAACGCCAAGGGATATCCCTATCCTATCTAGAGCAGCTATTTGCCAAATTAAGAAAAAGCCAACTCGTCAACAGTGTTCGCGGCCCAGGTGGCGGCTACTTTTTAGGCCGTGCAGCTGATGAAATCTCAATCAATGAGGTGATTGCCGCCGTTGATGAAAGCGTTGATGCGACAAAGTGTGCGGGACAAGCTAACTGCCAAGGCGGTTCGCGTTGTTTAACACACAAACTGTGGGCCAACCTCAGTGATCGTATAGAGAGCTTTTTAAGTAACATTACACTTGGCGAGCTTGTTGAACAAAAAGACGTAAAACGAATCGCCGAGCGCCAGGACGCCGATAATAAGTCGATTCGCTTTATCGCCGATAGCCTATAAATTTTTAACTATTGTTCTACCAACAATAGAGTGCGGAGACATAAATGAAGCTACCTATTTACCTAGATTATGCTGCAACAACACCGGTTGATCCTCGTGTTGCTAAAGCAATGACAGATTGTTTAACGATGGACGGCACGTTCGGTAACCCTGCGTCGCGTTCTCACCGTTATGGCTGGCAAGCAGAAGAGCTTGTAGACATCGCTCGTAACAACATCGCAGAGCTAGTTAATGCAGACCCTCGTGAAATCGTTTTCACATCAGGTGCAACAGAATCAAATAACTTAGCAATTAAAGGTGCAGCGAACTTTTATGCTAAGAAAGGTAAGCACATCATTACCGCCAAAACCGAACACAAAGCCGTACTAGATACATGTCGTGAACTAGAGCGTCAAGGCTTTGAAGTTACTTACTTAGACGTTCAAGCTAACGGTTTGGTTGACTTAAACGTATTAGAAAGCGCGATGCGTGAAGACACTGTTTTAGTATCAATCATGCACGTAAACAACGAAATTGGCGTAAGACAAGACATCGCCAAAATCGGTGAAATGTGTCGCGAACGCAAAATCATTTTCCACGTAGATGCAGCACAAAGCGCAGGTAAAATTCCTGTCGATTTAGCAGAGTTAAAAGTCGACTTAATGTCTTTCTCAGCACACAAGATGTACGGCCCTAAAGGTATCGGTGCCCTGTATGTTCGCCGTAAGCCACGCATTCGCTTAGAAGCGCAAATGCACGGTGGTGGTCATGAGCGTGGTTTCCGCTCTGGTACTTTGCCTGTTCACCAAATCGTAGGTATGGGTGAAGCGGCTCGTATCGCCAAAGAAGACATGGAAAAAGATACACAGCACATCATCGCGCTTCGCGATCGTTTGTGGGCCGGTATTAAAGACATCGAAGAAACTTACATCAACGGTGACATGGAACAACGCTTCCCTGGTATCTTTAATGTGAGCTTCAACTTTGTCGAAGGTGAGAGCCTTATCATGGCGCTTAAAGACATGGCGGTATCATCTGGTTCTGCGTGTACTTCAGCAAGTCTTGAGCCTTCGTACGTATTACGTGCATTAGGTTTGTCTGACGAATTAGCACACAGCTCAATTCGTTTCAGCATAGGTCGTTTCACGACTGAAGAAGACATCGATCACGTTGTTGGTCAAGTAAACAATGCTATCGACAAGTTACGTGAAATGTCACCGCTTTGGGAAATGTTTAAAGACGGCGTAGACCTTTCAAAGATTGAGTGGGCTGGCCACTAATAAATTATTTAGTCGCCGTGTTTTACATCAACGTGGCGACCAACAACAAACACTAAATTGACCGTAAGAAGCGGTTGAGGAGCTAAAAATGGCTTATAGCGATAAAGTAATTGATCATTATGAGAACCCACGTAACGTTGGTTCATTTGACAAAAACGATCCAAGCGTAGCAACAGGTATGGTCGGTGCACCAGCTTGTGGTGACGTAATGAAGTTACAACTTAAAATTGATGAATCTGGCATTATCGAAGATGCTAAATTTAAAACATACGGTTGTGGTTCTGCGATTGCCTCTTCTTCTCTTGTTACAGAGTGGGTAAAAGGCAAGTCAATCGATGAAGCTCAAAAGCTAAGCAACACTGAAATTGCAGAAGAGCTAGCGCTTCCACCAGTTAAAATTCACTGTTCAATTTTGGCTGAAGATGCGATTAAAGCAGCAATCGAAGATTATAAAACGAAGAAAGGCGACTAGTCCGCCTAGCGCGAGTATTCGCGCTTTTTCGTTTCAAGGCTCTGATAAAATGAGCCTTTTAAGTTCGTTATTTTAGATAAAAATTAAGGCAGTAGTTTAATGGCCATTAGCTTAACTGACGCAGCAGCAGACAGAGTAAGAACATTTTTGGAAAACCGTGGTAAAGGCTTGGGCTTGCGCCTTGGAGTAAAAACAACAGGGTGTTCTGGTCTGGCGTATGTTTTGGAGTTTGTAGATGAACTTCAAGAAGGCGATGAAGTTTTCGAGCACAATGGCGTTAAAGTTATTATTGATGCAAAAAGCCTTGTGTACCTAGACGGCACGCAATTGGATTTTGTAAAAAATGGCCTAAATGAAGGATTCGAATTTAAAAACCCGAATCAAAAAGACGAATGCGGTTGTGGCGAAAGTTTCACTGTTTAAAGTTTCGTGACACGACTAAAATAAGGCCATCAATTTTGTATGGCCTTTTTGTTTTTAATCTAGAGTTAAAAACCAGAATTAAAAACCAGGGTTAAACGGCCTCTCAACAAAGGTAAGGATCACAAGTGCGATATTTTGAGTTATTCGATTTACCAATTCAATTTGAAGTAGATACTCAATTACTCGTTGAGCGTTTTCGTACGATTCAAAAGCAAGTTCATCCGGATAAATTTGCCAATGCCAGTGAACAGCAAAAGTTACTTGCAGTGCAACAAGCATCAGAAATAAATGATGCTTATGAGACATTAAAAGCGCCACTCACACGCGCTGAGTATATGGTTGCAGAGCACGGCTTTGATGTTCGTCACGAGCAAGAGACAATCAAAGATGGCATGTTTTTGATGCAACAAATGGAGTTGCGCGAAGAACTAGAAGATGCCGAAGGTGCGTCTGACCCGGAAGCCGCACTCGATGATTTTTTCGATGACGTAAAACGCCTAATCCAAGAATACACTGATGAGTTTGTCCAGCGCTTTGAAGCAGAGCAATTCGCTGAGGCAGCAATGGCGGTTAAAAAACTACGTTTTATGTACAAATTAAAAGACGAAGGCCAAGCTTTAGAAGACAAGCTTCTGGATTTTTAGCATTTACTTGACCGAGTAATTAACTCACCTGCAAATCAATGGGAAATAGCTCATTATGGCATTATTACAAATAGCAGAACCAGGTCAGAGTACCAACCCTCACGAGCATAAATTAGCTGTGGGTATCGATTTGGGTACGACCAATTCACTTGTCGCATCAGTACGCAGTGGTTTACCAGACGTATTACCAGATGTAGATGGCAACAAGTCTTTGCCATCTGCCGTTCAATATTTAGATAACGGCGTAGAAGTTGGTTTACAAGCCAAACTGAACGCCTCGTTAGACCCTGAAAATACTATCGTATCAGTAAAGCGATTCTTAGGTCGTGGCTTAAAGGATATCAACGAATTATACGGCGATTTACCATATCAGTTTGTTGAAAAAGAACACACGGTTAACATTCAAACCCGCCAAGGTGAGAAAAACCCTATCCAAGTATCCGCTGAGATTTTAAATAAACTTCATCAGCGAGCAACGGCTACTTTAGGAGATGCGTTACAAGGGGCGGTGATTACGGTTCCTGCTTATTTTGATGATGCTCAACGTCATGGCACAAAAGACGCCGCTGAAATAGCTGGTATTAAAGTTCTCCGTCTCATCAATGAGCCAACAGCGGCAGCTATTGCTTATGGCCTAGACTCTGGCAAAGAAGGTGTTATTGCGGTTTATGACTTAGGCGGTGGTACTTTCGATATCTCCATTTTACGTTTGAACAAAGGTGTCTTTGAAGTCTTGTCTACTGGTGGCGACTCAGCATTAGGCGGTGATGATTTTGACCGTGCAATCGTTAAGTTATTACTAAAAAAAGCCAATATTACAGAGCGTTTGAGCAATTCTAGCCTACGTAAAATGTACGACTTAGGTCGCCAACTAAAAGAAGCCTTAACAGATCAAGACGAAGTAGAATTTAAAGTCGAATTGTCAGAAACGACGGTTTCAGGCGTTTTAACGCGAAGCGAGTTTGAAGCTGAAGTCGAAGACCTTGTTAAGAAGACACTACGCAGTTGTCGACGTGCGGTAAAAGACGCGGACGTAGAAATTGACGATATCATGGAAGTGGTCATGGTTGGCGGCTCGACTAGAGTGCCGTTGGTCCGTGAGCGCGTTGAAGGTTTCTTTGGTCGTGAACCACTAACATCGATTAACCCAGATGAAGTCGTCGCAATCGGTGCGGCCATTCAAGCAGACTTATTAGTGGGAAACAAGCCTGACTCAGATATGTTGTTGCTTGATGTAACGCCGCTGTCATTGGGGCTCGAGACGATGGGGGGCTTGGTAGAAAAAGTCATTCCACGTAATACCACTATTCCTGTGGCACGTGCGCAAGAGTTTACCACCTATAAAGATGGTCAAACGATGATGGCTATTCATGTGCTTCAGGGTGAACGTGAAATGGTGGATGACTGTCGCAGCCTAGCGCGATTTGTTCTAAAAGGAATTCCTCCGATGACGGCTGGTATCGCAGTTATTCGCGTGACCTTTAAAATTGACGCAGATGGCCTTCTTAGCGTGTCGGCAATGGAGAAGTCGACAGGCGTTGAGGCGTCAATTCAAGTTAAGCCTTCATACGGCCTCGAGCAAAATGAAATTGCTGAGATGATCAAAGCATCAATGACTAATGCGAAAGAAGACATGCAAGCTAGAATGTTAGCAGAACAACGTGTTGATGCGATTCGCATTATTGAAGCTATTGAAATGGCAATGGAAGAGAACCCTGAGCTATTACCTGATGCAGAGCGTGTTAAAATTAACGAAGCGATTGCTAATCTGCGTACAGCGACACAAAACGAAGACGGTGATGCCATCAAAGCAAACATAAAAGCGCTTGATGACACCAGCCAGCCATTTGCGGCAAGACGAATGGAAAACAGCATAAAACAAGCGCTGACAGGTCAGTCTGTCAGTGATGTCTAACCCAGAGAATTAAAGAGTATTTAATATGCCACAGATTATATTTTTACCGCATGAAGAGCTGTGCCCAGATGGCGCGGTATTAGAAGGCGAAAAAGGGGAATCGGTTTTAAACGTAGCCCTTAAAAACGACATCGGTATTGAGCATGCGTGTGAAAAAGTATGTGCATGTACGACGTGCCACGTTGTTATTCGCGAAGGTTTTGATTCGATGGACGAAGCCGATGAGCTTGAAGAAGACATGCTAGATAAAGCTTGGGGCCTAGAAGCCGAATCTCGCTTAAGTTGCCAAGCAATTATCAAAGATGAAGATATCGTCGTTGAAATTCCAAAATACAGCCTAAACCACGCAAAAGAGAACCATTAGTTTTCAATAGGTTTGGACAAGTCTTATTAAGCCCATTTACGCAAGTGAATGGGCTTTTTTTATTCCATAAATTGACGTAAGTCTAGCTGTTTGACGTTGTGTTTGAGCAGGTCATTAATTGTTGTTTTATCTAGATAAGCACCGTAGAGATAGGGCCGGGTATGATCGGCACTAAACTGTCTGCTTTCTTTGAGCATAATAAATTTTGAAAAGTGTATCGCTTGACGTAGGACCTGTCCAAAAAGTGAACGCTGTGTCATCGGAGTTCGTTGGTTTTCTTGCACTAAAGCTTCTCGTACATGCGGTAGTTGCTGCCAATTGATACTTTTAATAACCTGACTGCTAAAGTGCGTTGCATTTTGAACAAAGACTTCTGCTAGTACAACTGGGTGGGCTTTTACGTCAGGTGCAACAAAGTACATGTCCATGGCATTCTTGTCTCTTAAATCCACCATAAAATCATGTTTAGTTTGATTAAATACATCATCAAACATATTAAGAATGGCCATATGGCCAAGCATAGCTGCACCTGCTAATACAAAGCCTTGAATCGGCTCTCTATACCCAGCGCGTTTAAGAAGGTGGTTTGCAACATTTCCCGCAGTAACAACAAATGACCACAGCTTATCATTAGACAGAGGAAAATGAGTCGTCTTGAGGTTTAGCCTACGCCGGACCGACAATAATGTTATCACCGCTTTGGCACCATTGATTCCCAAAAAACCAACAGCTTCACGGCCTTTAATAGCTTGTTTGGGAGCCTGGCGGCCAAGGGTTTTACAAAAGCTTTCGTCATTGACCATACGGGTTAGGTCCGCTTCTAAGCCTGGAATAGCACAGACACCGGACCAAATTTTATTATAGGTGACAGAAGCACTAAAGAGCACCTCATAAAGGAAGCTGATTTCCTCTGGCACTTTTAGATTTTTTGTGATGACTTTATCTATGTCTTTGGTTTCGATTTGTAGGCGTTTAAACAACCTAGATTGAAAGATTTTATTGACCTTAATCAGTAGGTCTTTTTGATCTTGAAGCTTTTTGACTCGAGCCTCTTGCCCTTTAAGTTCGATATCAAGGAGCTCTCGCTCATTGCTTTTTTCTTGAGTGATTTTTTGATCAATGGCCATGATATCTGATTCCATGCCAAAGATGTTCGAACTCAGCGGGTTGGTAATTTTTCGGCTGACCAACCAACGGTTGAACCGATTATTTACGACCTCAGTGACAGACTGGAATTGAGCTAAGGCTTCGGGTTCAAAGTTCAGTCCATTCAAAAGGTCTTGGTTCATATCTCTCATCTAAATCAATTTATAATAAAAAGGTTTAGACCAGAAAATGGGATTTGTATAGTCGGGGGATTGGACCTGTTAAGATTCTTCGGCTGTTTATTACTAGTCGTAAAAGGCCTAACGCAATAATGACATTAAATTATTAATTTGGCCTTCAACCATCAATAAATAAAGTCATTCAGCATAGCCACTGCCGATAGCTCTAAACGGCATTTCTAAATTAAGCTCAGGCACTTGTAGACCGATCCAAGCAGGGAAAGTATTAGAGTTAGGACCAGGAAATAAAGTGTATTCGTTTTTCCACGGGTAGGCTTTAACGGCACTGAGCACTTGAGGGATCAATTGTTCAGCTTTATCTCCTTTGAGCGACAAAAACTTTTCTGGTTTTGCGCCATACCAATAACGATCGGGCGTTGTTGTTTTATATTCTTTTAGTGCCGGAAGTCCACGCTTAACCCGCCAGCCAACGACTTCAAAGACAGTGTATTCTGTCGCATTTTTCTCTTTAATGGCTACCCAAGTATGAACGGCAAACCAGCCTCTCCAACTAAACGCATCAGCGGCATAAAACTCTATGACTGCGTCAGACTCTTTGTCTGGGTGCGCTGCAATTCCTGCAGGCTCTCTACTTGTTTCATACCACTTTTGTGACGTACAGCCACTGAGAAACATTGTTATTAATAACGTTAAAAAAAGCGGAAGTCGCATTAATATTACTCGATTCATTATTTTTTCTTAGTTTTGGGCCTTGCACTCTTCTTTGATGAAGTGCCTGGCGGTACTTTGGTGCTTTTACCTTTTGTATAAGAACTATTATAGGTCTTTTTACTTGCGCCTCGTCGTTTTGGTTTAAAAGGTTTCTCAGGTAGACCAACTAATTTTGCATCTTTTGAATCGCTTACCAACTGAGTTAACTTATTTTCGATATCTTTGATAAAAGCTTGGTAGTTTAAGTTTTGGTCACATATTTCTTGAAGTTGCATCTCCCATTCGGCGGTCATGTCGGGCAACGTGATTTCTTCAGGTAATGCTTTTATTAACGCGACACCAACATCAGTAGCACGAATACTTTTACCTTGCCTGGTCAAATAGCCTCGTTTAAACAACAGTTCAATCATACCAGCTCGGGTTGCTTCTGTGCCTAAACCGTCGGTTTCGCGCAAGATCTTTTTTATATTAGGGTCTCGGACAAAGCGAGCGATTCCTGTCATCGCTCCTAACAACGTCGCGTCAGTAAAGTGGGCTGGCGGTTCTGTTTGTTTACATAACAGTTCACCATGTTGGCAAAATAAAGTTTGGCCCTTCGTAAGTGGCGGTAATGCGTTGTCAGACTTCTCTGTTTTCTCATAGATTATTTTCCAACCGACATTAGCGGTTTGAACTGACTTGGCGATGAACTTACCTTTATTTATTTCTAATTCTACTTTTGAGTGATCGCTTTCATATGCTTCAAAAAACTGGGCTAGGTACTGCTTGGCGATGAGTTGATACACATTAGCTTCACTAGATGAAAGTGAAAGGTTCGCGGCACTTTTTAAGGTAGGGATAATGGCATGGTGAGCACTTACTTTACTATCATTCCAAGCGCGGCTCTTTATATTTACGTTAGCCTTACCGGCGACCATCGCAACATGAGGTTTGGGTGATTGACCTAAATGAGCGATGATTTTGGGGGCGTCGTTTAGATGCTGTTTTGGTAGATAACGACAATCGGAGCGGGGATAAGTAATAACTTTGTGACGTTCGTACAGTGTCTGACAGGCATCAAGTACTTGTTGAGCTGACAGTTTAAATGCTTTGGCTGCATCAATTTGCAAACTCGATAAATTGTATGGCAAAGGGCTTGGTTGCTTTTTACGTTCTTTTTTTACTTCAGTGACGACAGCGTCCTGCTGGTAAATTTGTCGTACAACATGCTCCGCCAAACTTTTATTGATGACACGGCCTTCTTCATCGAGATGGTTGGCGCAATGCTCGCTTGGTTGCCACCTCGCTGTGAAATTAGTATTTGAGGATTGCCTATCGAGTGTGACATGAGCATCGACTTGGTAATAGTCTTTACTCACAAAGTCGGCAATTTCTTGATCTCTCCTTACCACTAAGCCCAATAAAGGGGTTTGAACACGACCGACAGACAAAACAGAATTAAAATTTGCCTTTTGGCCAAGTAATGTAAAAGCGCGAGTTAGATTCATTCCTATCAACCAGTCCGAACGTGAACGGGCCAATGCCGACACCGAAAGCGGCATAAAAAGCTTGTTATCCTGTAATTGCCCCAATGCTTTTTTTATGGCCGGCGTATTTAAGTCACTGACCAATAATCGCTGAGTGTGTTGGTGTTTGGTTTTTGGCAATTTTAAATAATGTAGGACTTCATCAACTAATAATTGTCCTTCACGGTCTGGGTCGCCTGCGTGAACGATCGAGCTAGCTTGCTTGGTGAGTTTTCGCAAAACCGATAACTGTGACTTTGTTTTAGCTTTGGGCTTGAGCTGCCACGCTTCGGGAATAATCGGCAAATCACCATAATTCCACTTTTTGTATTTTGGGTCGTAATCGTCGGGTTCGACTTGCTCTAAGATATGACCAATGCACCAACTCACATGGGTGCCATCTCCAGCGACAATATAACCTTCGTGTTTTTTGACTGGCTTAGGTAAGGCATCGGCAATCGCTCTGCCCATGCTGGGTTTTTCGGCAATGATTAGTCTCACTTTGAGCTCCAAAAACTAGTGATTTGATTATCATAACCAATAACTGTTTATATAAACAGTGTAGTTGTGGTGCAGTTGATTAAATATTGACTAATTTAGGAAAAAATAGCTCTTTGAAAGAAGTTACACAAAAAATTTTAATGACAGACTATCCTTATCTGGTAGATTTAGAGTTTATTGATTTGAACGAATCAACATACTTAATTCAAAAACAATAATAATAATTCAGGCGCTTTTGTGTGTCGGTGCTTTATGTATGTAAAATCAAAGGATAAAACGTTGAGGTTTAAACCCAATTCTGCAGTCGTTATTCTGATTTCATTTGTCAGCTATTACTTATTTTCCAAAGTAGGCTTGCTATTTGCAATCCCACCAGGGTTTGCCAGCGCCGTTTGGCCTGCTGCTGGTGTTGGCCTTGCTAGTTATCTAATATTTGGTCGCATGGCGCTTGTCGGAGTCTTCTTAGGCGCTTTGCTTGCCAATGGTCAGGTCGCAAAAGAGGGATTCTTCGAACAAGAAACACTACAGCAAATACTGCCGTTGCTCATTGCGGTTGGTACCGTTTTACAAATGGCCTTTACCAAATGGCTACTGGATAGATATGTCGCGAAGCCTATCAATAACACTTATCTCAAGAGCGTGGTTCATTTTTTATTGCTTGCCGGGCCGGTTGGTTGTTTGGTTTCTGCTACCTTTAGTAGTACAGCTATTTCATTAATTAATGGTATTCCACTTTACCACTCATTGTTTATTGCATTTACTTGGTGGGTGGGCGACTTAATTGGTGTCGTTTTCTTTTTACCGATTGTGCTGTCACTATTTGACAACCCTTATTACCTGCAGAAAAAAGACAAACTCAAAATTGTTGTTCCTGCCGCTATATTGTTTTTACTTGTGAGCTCAATATTCGGGCTTTCTCGTGAACACTATAAAACGTCTAGAATGGAAGCGTTTGTTACCCATACCACTGAGTTTTCGCAACGAATTAACCTTATTGAGAACACGATTTCTCAGCAGTTAGTCGGTATGAAAGGTTTGTTTAGAGCGAGTGAATTTGTTAGCCGAGCAGAGTTTAAAGAGTTCACTGACAACATTTTAAATCCAGATATAAAAATCAGAGCATTAGCTTGGCTACCAAAAGTAAATGGCAGTGAGCGTCGGCAGTTCGAGCAGCGAATTGCTGAAGAAGACTTCCCAAACTTTACCTTGAAGCAACTCATTGGCGGTAAGGTTCAGCCTGCTGAGCATCAAAGGTACTATATTCCCATTTTATATACCGAACCACTTGGTCCCAATCGCACGGCTGTTGGGCTAGATGTGTCGTCTCACGATGTGGTTGGGATAACAGTGAATAAGGCCATCTATTCTGGTACTAAAGCTGTCTCGCCTCAGTTGTCTTTGGTTCAAGATTTAGAAAATTTTAACGCTGTTATTGTTTATTATCCAATATATGAAGACGGTGAAGTACCCAAAGAACGCAATATGCGTGTCTCTAAGCTCATTGGTTTATTTGAGGCTGTACTGGAGTTAGATCAGCTTGTTTATAGCTTGTACACCGATGAGATGAGAGAGCAGTTTGTGTTCCGCACTAAATATATTCAAGGTGATAACACTACTGCGTTTTTTGATGCGGGTTATCGAGAAAACGCACTTTATAAACATAAACAAACATTTTCGTTTTTTGATACCCGAATTGAAGTTGAATATGCAAGTAGTGCGGCTTTTGATCAGGACTCTATCGATTGGTCGAGTTGGTTGATCATTATTATTGGCTGCTGTGTAAGCACATTTAGCGTCATTTTTATCATTATCATGACTAATTTGAGTGAAATGCTAGAGAAAAAGGTGGCGTTAAAGACAAGTCAGTTAAGCGAAAAGAACGACGAATTGATGAAAGCAAATGCGGCCAAAAGTCAGTTCTTAGCTAACATGAGTCACGAGTATCGAACCCCCTTAAACGCGATTATTGGTTTTGCCCAGATAGGTAAAAATAGCAATGATTTGCCAGAAGCAAAGGGGTATTTTGATCAAATATTGGACTCTTCAAAGCTACTATTAGGCATAATTAACAATGTATTAGACTTCTCTAAAGTGTCTGAAAGTGAAATTAAACTCGAAGAGACACCGTTTGATTTATCTCAATCAGTAAATAGCATCAAGAATTTATTAACAGAAAAGGCCAGTGCCAAAGGGGTGGTGTTAGAAGTCGAGCATCAAGGCCTGGATGATATTGATGTGGTCGGTGACTCAGTCCGACTCGAACAAATCATGATGAACTTGGTTGATAATGCCATTAAGTTTACTCACAAGGGCAGCGTAAAGCTGTCAGTAAACTTGTTCAAAAAAGATGGAAATACCGCACAACTAAGTATTGTCGTTGAAGATCAAGGCATCGGTATCCCAGAAGACAAAATCTCAGACTTATTTATGTCTTTTACTCAAGCTGATGAGTCGACCACCCGTCGTTTCGGCGGTACTGGATTAGGCTTAGCCATTGTAAAACAGCTAACAGAGTTGATGAAAGGGACAATTATTGTTGATAGTAAAGTGGGTAAAGGCACGCGTTTTAATTTGAACATACCTGTGGATATTACTCAGCAAGGAAACACCCAAGAAGACAGCCAATTGGACACAGAGCGACGACAAGCCCATCTCGCGGAAATACGTGAACAAAACTTTAATGCGTTAATTGTCGAAGACAACAAGATCAATCAAATGATTGCCAATAAACAGCTAGAGCTTCTTAACATCAAGGCAAGTGTCGCAGACAATGGCAAAGAAGGACTAGAGCTTCTCACCAGTGGCACGCTACCTGACATCCTGTTTGTTGATTTACACATGCCAGTAATGGATGGTTTTACAATGTTGGAGAACTTGGTGGGTAAACCAGAATTTGAAAACCTGCCTACTGTGATCATTAGTGCTAGCGTGAGTAAGGAAGATAGAGAAAGAGCAACGAAGCTAGGAATTAGGCATTACGTTACTAAGCCGTTTTTATTAGAGGACTTGGAGCAGGTCGTATTAGAAACACTGGGCCAAAAGAAATAAAGCCAGCGTTTTAAAAAGGACTTAGTAACTCAAAAGTCGGCTTATACAACCGGTGAATAAGACAAAAAAAACCAGTGAAATATAAATTTCACTGGTTTTTTGCTTCTCAGGTAAGTACTGCGTAATTGAAATTAAAGTGAACGCAAACCGTCATTTAAATGTGGGCGAATCGCTTTTAAAATTGCACCAAGTACTTTAGGAGTGGCAACTACGATATTACCCGTCTTATCAAAGTCACTACCACCTTCAAAGTCAGCAATTACTGCACCTGCTTCCTTGGCAATTAATTGGCCTGCTGCTGTGTCCCATGGACGAAGACCCATCTCGAAGAAACCTTCAACACGGCCAGCTGCAACGTACGCTAAATCAAGTGCGGCAGAGCCAGCACGGCGCATATCTGCAACTTGTAAGAATAAGTCATTAAACATCGCGCTGTAGGCTTCTAGCTGATGCTTTTGCTTAAATGGGAAACCTGTCGCCAGGATAGTACCGCTTAGGTCACGAGCTTTAGAAACACGAATGCGCTTGCCATCTAACTGTGCACCAGCACCTTTAGAGGCTGTAAATAGTTCACCGCGAATTGGGTCTAAGATAACCGCTTGTTCTAACTTGCCGTCAACTTTTAATGCAACAGAAACCGCAAAGTGTGGAATGCCTTTTACGAAGTTTGCTGTACCGTCTAATGGATCGATAATCCACTGGTATTTTGCATTGCCTTTGATAACACCACTTTCTTCCGCTACGAAAGAGTGGTCAGGGTAAGAAGCTTGAATTGTAGAGATGATTGCTTGTTCAGCTTCCTTGTCGACATTAGTAACGAAATCATTCGCACCTTTTAATTCAGCTTGAACCATATCAAGTTGCTCATATGCACGAGCAATAATTTTACCAGCATTACGCGCAGCACGAACTGCGATGTTTAACATCGGTTGCATTTACAATCACCTATTTTTCAAAAGAACGTAATTCTAATAATAGTAAAAAAGCACAAAAAATCCCGAGCTGTATTCCTTCATTTTTTATAATGAAAAGAAGCCCGAGCGCTACTATTATTCAAATTACTAAAGAACATTTTTTAATCAGGCGCGCATTCTATAGATTTTTGGGACTAAGTAAAGAAAAAACGCCAAAAAGGGCTACTTTTTGGCGTTTTAAAGAGGGAGGTTGGTACTTACTTACAGTTTTTCGACTTCTGCTAGCTTTTGACTAAATTCGCCCAAGTCTAGCTCAGGACATTCGCCATTTTCCTGCCAGTCGATGCCAACGATGACATTGTCAGTTGATAAGTCCTCTACCCAAAATTCAAGCCAGTCAGCAACTGAAATTTGAGTTGGTACATACTGTGCCCACTCTTCAGTACAGTTAGCTTGTGCAACTGACTCTCGAGACCAAACTAACATCACATCAGTGTCTTCAAATTGAGTTGAGTCAACAATAACCCAACCTTCTGTAGCTTTATCATGTAATGCCCAGATCATTTGGGTGGCGGCGACTTCTTCGAAAAACTCGTTGATTGTACTCATATTGCTCTCATTTATTGATGAAAATAGGCTTCAGTATTTTACCGAAGCCTTATTACTATTTGTTGACGGTCGAAACTTAGCGGCCTGCTCTTGATTTTTTAGGTGCTGACTTACCGCGATTTGAGCTTGGCTTGCCAGAGCCTTTACTGCTTGACTTGTTCGCCGTGTTTTTTGCTCCAGGTTTACCAGAAGGCTTACCACCTGATTTACCATTAGGCTTGTTGTCGAACTGACCTAAACCGGTGTGACGAGTCAATGCTTTTTGACCTCCGCCTTGCCCCTTACCTTTAAGGTTAGGGCGACGTCCACGGTTGCTGCTCGCCAAACGCTCTTCATTTGCAGACGCAGGCGGCACCAAGTGCTGTTGGCCGTGACCGATAAGTTTGGCTAAGCCCATTTCTTTTAGTGCGTGACGGATCATCTTCCAGTTTTTAGGATCGTGATAACGCAAAATCGCTTTGTGCAGACGGCGCTCTTTTTCACCACGAGCGATAGGAACGACATCATTTTGTTTCTTCACTTTATGCAAAGTATCAATTTCGGTGTGGAACATAGTCGTTGCCGTTGCCATTGGCGACGGGTAGAAGTTTTGAACTTGATCCAAACGGAATTTGTTTTCCTTTAACCAAAGTGCAAGGTTGATCATGTCTTTGGTTTCGGTACCTGGGTGAGCCGCAATAAAGTATGGAATTAGGTATTGTTCTTTACCGGCTTCTTTTGAATACTTTTCGAATAACTCTTTGAACTTGTAGTAACTGCCCATGCCCGGCTTCATCATCTTAGATAATGGACCTTCTTCTGTATGCTCAGGGGCAATCTTTAAGTAACCACCAACGTGATG
>NZ_CEYNSH010000027.1:32029-37586 GCF_982872775.1 Psychrosphaera sp.
ATCGAGCAGAAGGTACAGCCACCGTAACAACCACGCATGATGTTGACCGAGGTCTTGATCATTTCGTAGGCTGGGATCTTTTTACCTTCGTATTTAGGATGTGGAATACGCGCAAACGGCATTCCGAATACAAAATCCATTTCTTCCGTTTCCAGTGGAAACGCTGGGGGATTAATCCAAACACTGCGATCGCCGTGGCGCTGCATCAACGCCTTTGCACAACCAGGGTTGGTTTCTTGGTGCAAAATTCGGTTGGTATGGGCATACAACACTTCGTTTTTAGAAACGACTTCATAAGCAGGAAGTTTTACGTACACACGGTCCCACGGGCGACGAAGCTGAGCTTTTGACTTCTTTCTATCATAAGGCTGCACAACCACTGCTTGAGAAACGCCAGTGTCATCAGCCGCACTTTGTTGAATCGCTTGGTCTTTATTGTCACAAGTATTCGCATCGTATTCTTGATACGGGTTAAGCATAGGGTCGATGATGCCCGGCTTGTCGATATGCGTTGAGTCAATACCTTGCCAGTCTGGTAACGCATCTTTGACGATAATCGCGGTACCACGAACATCTTTGATATCTTTTATGTCTTCGCCGTTCGCAAGGCGGTGAGTCACTTCAACCAGTGGACGCTCGGCGTTACCAAAAATCAGTAAGTCAGCTTTAGAGTCAAAGATAACCGAACGACGAACTTTGTTTGACCAATAGTCATAATGTCCAATACGGCGTAACGAGGCTTCAATACCACCGATAACAACAGGTACACCTTTGAAGGCTTCACGACAACGTTGAGAATATACGGTCACTGCACGGTCTGGGCGCTTTCCACCAATATTATCTGGTGTATAGGCATCGTCGTGACGAAGTTTACGGTCGGCTGTGTAACGGTTGATCATTGAGTCCATGTTGCCCGCTGTCACACCAAAATATAAGTTTGGTTTACCAAGACGCATAAAGTCGTCTTTGCTGTGCCAGTCTGGTTGGTCAATGATACCAACGCGGAAACCTTGGGCTTCTAACATACGGCCAATGACGGCCATACCAAAGCTTGGGTGGTCAACGTATGCGTCGCCTGTTACGAGAACAACGTCACAGCTATCCCAGCCTAATAAATCCATTTCTTCGCGAGTGGTAGGTAAGAATGGAGCTGGGCCAAAACATTCTGCCCAATACTTTGGGTAGTCCCAAAGCTTCTTATCCGTTTTGACCGTGGCCTGAGGAGGCTTAGCTACAGCTGGTCGTTTTGCAGTCGTGGATTGCATGTTAGATACCTTTAATAGTTACAGCGTGTCTGCGCAGGCGTAACCAACACAGAAAAATCAGTGATTCTATAAGCACTTATAAATTAGTGACTACAAGAATCTCGCCCAAGAGCCAGTTACTTAACACCCAATGGGCTTTGTCTTTGGCTTTTGTCTTTAAAAGACGCGCCTTGGCAAATGGACGCGGGATTATACAGGTAAATGTAGCAAAGGGGAAAAGCTAAACCGAACTATTTTGGATAAAATATATACAAGTTGAGGTTTTCGAAGTTTTAGGTCTGTACTTCATTGTTTTTTATTAAAAACATTGAGCTTTGAAAGTTAACCTGCTTAAAATAGGAACTAGACCGCACAGGTCCAATATTATCTCAATAAGCTACCAACGAGCATCAAGTCCCCTTAGTTCAACTGGATAGAACAAGGGCCTCCTAAGCCTTAGATACAGGTTCAAGTCCTGTAGGGGACGCCAACCACAAAAGCTGACTTCATATTGCGATTAAAAAGAGTACCGCCAACCTAGCTCTATTTCGCGCCCTCGAGCAGGGACTTGTTGAATTAATTCTGATGAATCGTAGCCAATTGGTACAGCATAAGGGTAATAATATTCTTTGTCGGTGATGTTATGGATTTGAAGTCGCAACCGACTGTCATCAGTGATGTAGTAATCGAGCAGACCATCAAAAAGGGTTAGTGACGCGTCTGATGTCATCACTGGAATGTTATCTCGCCAATTAACCTGAAGGTTCGCTGATAGATTACTCGTAAGATTGATATCAAAGGTCAAATTTGCGTAGCGTTTTGGAGACAGGTACTCAATCGCTGTTGTGTCTTTCTCCATCATTTTGTCTGATTTGTTATTAAAAAGTTGAGTGTAGGCGAGCAATAAATTCATCTCTGGTGTTAGCGCGGTTCTGCTTTCAATCTCTATACCCTGATTCGAATTATTAGAAAGGTTAGCCACTTTAGAGGGAACATTGCTAGTAAAACCGATGAGGTCGGTCATTTTATTATCGAACAATGTAAATGAGTGATAGTAATTGTCCTGAATATAACTATAAGCTAGTTCTGTTGATTTAAGTGAAGTGGTATTTAGGCCTTTACTTCCAGGTGCTAAATTACTGTTGTCATCATAAAGATCACCTATAGATGGCACGCGGTAAGCTTCGTTATATAAGGCTTTAAACACATGGTTGCCATCAATATTATACACAGCTGCTAACCTCGGTGACCATTCGCTGGTAATGTCATTGTAGTGGTCGTGTCTCAACCCCAACGTTAAATTCAACCGCTCTGAAACATGCCAATTATATTGACCATAAACACTACTAATTTCTCGTGTTTTATCGGCGACAACTTGAAGTTCTGATTCGTCAAATTGTTGGGTTTCACCTAAGTAGGTAAAGTCCCCTAAGATGTTGTAATTAGAACTGAAAAATGCGGTGGGGACTTGGCTCCTTTGGTAGCTTGCACCTGCAGTTATGACACTATCACCGGATAGTTTATAAAATGACGACAGATTAAACAGTAGACTTTGGTGTTCTAGGGTAAAACCGAGATAAAGGTCCTCATCAATAAACCCTGGAGACCCCTTAGGCAATTGTATTCCCATGGAAGTGCGTTCGTTATTTGAATACTGCGCAGAAAGAGTCACACCTTGGTCCGATTCGTCAATAAGTTGATACTTAAACTGGTGAATGTGGTTTTCTAATTCAACCGAATTAAACCCGTCTTTAAGGTTTTGATACAAATAAAAGTTTTGCCTTTCGCTGTCCTGATAAAGATATCGCCATTGTAGCGACTGATATTTTACATACGCTTCTAGTTGCTTGCTCTCGAAGGGGTCTGTGGTGGTGGTTTGCCTAGCAAATCGGTCAAAGCTATTTTTATACGTTTCACCAGAATCATTCGTTATGCTAATTTGGACCCCATAATCGACATCACTTATTGACTGGTTAAGCCCTAGGCTTGCATTGAGAGTGAGATTGTTACCACTGGAGACAGTCAATTGATCCGTGGTTTCTGTAATGATATTTATGACGCCCTGAAAGGCATTTGCACCATAAACAGCCGAGCCAGGACCGCGTATTACTTCAATTCGCTTGGCATTTGAAAGGTCAAAATAGCGCATGAAGTAGCTGATACCACCTGAAAAGTCGTCATTGATTCGTTGTCCGTTGTACAAAAACAAAATTGTGCTCGCGTATTTTTGACCCAACCCTCTTGCGACTAGATAAGAGTTATTATCTTCTGAAACGTTATACGCCGAATAAAAACCAGGAATAAAACGATACAAATCGGTGATGGTTTTAATGCCGAGTCGGTCTAGTTTTTGCCTAGTAAATAAAGTGATGGTAGCGGGTGAAGTAATAATGGATTCGGGACTTGTAGACGCGATGGAAACTTCCACTTTTAGTAAGTCTTCAAGTGGCATTTTGAAATAGTCTGTCTCGTCTGCAAGTGAAGAAGTGGAAAGTACAATTACAGTACAAGCAAATAAACAATTGAGAAAAGCGGATTTGTACATAAAGTCTCAAGTCTACCGTTGTTGGTAATTAGTGTAGTTCAAATTTTTTAACACTGAGCCTGTAATAACCGAAAGTAGCGTAAATAAATTTTAATATAAGCGTCACAGCGTTCGTGGAACGACTGGCACTAGTTTTGCTTGTTAATTAGATTAGTATCGTACAAGAGACGCGGAAAATGCCATGAAATGGTTACTTTTAGTATTAGTTAGTATTTGGGTAAGTGGTTGTAGCACAATAGAAAAAGTGGCAGAACTACAAAACCCCAAACCACCTGAAGGGTATAAGCAATACCAACCAGAGTTGCGTGAAAACACCATGCATGCTCATGTTGAGCTACTCGCCCGACAATTGCTTGACACTACCAACGCATTTGACGTGAGTCGACCTATTGCAGTCGGCACTTTTTTGCCAGCAAATAGCTTGCGGCAAGACACAAACACATCCCACCAACGCTTTGGTGTTCAGTTACAAGAGAGCATGATGACCTTTTTAACTCAAGCTGGGTTAAAGGTCGTGGAATTTAAAGTGAAAACATCGATGACGGTGAATGAACGTCACGACCAGTTTGTTTCGCGGATGGCAAAAGATTTAGACCCGTCTGTTCGAGTCGATTACATCGTAACAGGCAACTACACTCAACAACAAAATAACCTGATGGTAAATATTCGTTTGATTGATGTGGGGTCTAAAGCTGTCATGGCTGCGGCCACTGATTACGTGCCTCTCTCGGCAATGTGGAGTCACGAAAAAGTGAAACTTAAAGACAACCAATTAATTCGCGGCGAATATTAGGAGCCTATGATGAAAAAGCTATTATTACCTTTATTGGCAACTCAACTAGTCGCCTGTAGTACCTTTGATAATTGGAATTGGTCTGAAGAAGAGGCCAACTCAGACGCAACAGAACAAAGCCAAGCAGTGGCTCAAACAACGAAAGCGCAGAATACCAGCAATGATGAATTGGCATCAATGCCGCTTAATGCCAAACCTCGTTTAATTGCTGGTGATGTTTCGACACCAGACACAGCAAGTGTGCAATTTCAAAATGAGTATCGCCAACAGTTACTTGGCCGTATGAGTGAATTAAGAGATCAACAACCTAATTCGACTCGTAGCGTCAAAGATTTAAATTATTATGTGCGCACTATGATGCAAGACCTTGTTGGCAACATGAAGTACGTAAATGCTGCTACGCCAGTGGTAGTGACAAGCTTTGTGATGCTCGATAGTGACTTTCAGCACGCTGACCTTTTAGGTCGCCAAATTTCAGAAAGTTTTATCCATGAAGTACATAAGTACGGCATCCCTGTATTAGACTTTAAAACATTAGATTTTATTCGAGTTACACCTCAAGGTGATTTTGTATTTAGTAAAGATTATCTTGAGCTAAATGGTGACTTACCAATTAAATACGCGGTTGCAGGTACGATGGTCAAGCAGGTATCTGGTTATTTAGTTAATGCTCGTGTGATTGGTATCGAATCAAAAGCTGTAGTTGCTAGCGCTCAAGGTTTCTTGCCTGCAGGTGTTGTGAACAGTTTAATTTCAAGTGGTTTTAGTGATGGTGTGCCATTAATGTCGGGCGAATAGTCTGATGAGGTGTGACGGTATGAAAAACAGCAATGAGTTAAAAAGCCTTTCAACATCGGCTAAATTGGCCTCACTAATGTTATTTAGCGTGAGTGTATTAAGTGGTTGTAGTCTGACAGAGTTTGTCAGTGGGTCGCCTTCAAAAGCGCAACCAACCAATGAGCAATCGTCAACCTC
>NZ_CEYNSH010000027.1:37686-45621 GCF_982872775.1 Psychrosphaera sp.
TTGTCAGTGGGTCGCCTTCAAAAGCGCAACCAACCAATGAGCAATCGTCAACCTCCAGAAAAAGAAGTGTGGAAGAGGTGTATGCAATGACACCTTCACCACAACCAACCCAAAGTTCGCAAGTGGTGTACTCTTCCAAGACGAAAAGGCCAATTGCGCAGCGTCAGCCTGAAACTAATGACGACCGAGGCTCATTAGCACAACATTCATTGACGGGCGCCGAACACTCAGTCGTGGTAGAAGAGTACATTGAAAGAATGGCGACCGATTTAATTAATAATTTGGCGACGTCAAATTCAAGAACTAAGCCTGTGATTGGTGTGACTTCATTTGTTGATTTTAATAACAATTTAAAAACAGTCACACCTTTTGGTAACCGTATTGCCGAGCACTTTATCAACGAGCTGCAACGCAGTGGATTCATTGTTGCTGACTATAAAGTGAGGGATACTATTAGCGTCGGTCAAAATGGTGATTTGGTGTTTTCACGCAATACGCAAGAGCTCAATGGGGCTGAGTCGATGACACACGTCTTGGCAGGCAACATTATGTATCAAGAAAAGGGCTTAAAAATTATTGCTCGAGTCGTCGATTTTGATCACAAATGGGTCATTGCTAGTTCGTCGGTGTTTATGCCTTATTTCATTCTAGATACTATTGTACCTAGCAACGCTAAACAGACTGTTTACTAAGCATTTATGAAGTACGACGCCGTTTTACTCCCCTGTTGGTTACGCGCAACACGAATTGTCGTTGTCATCATTAGCGTGAGTATTTTGGCGTCATGCAAACTAAGCGATATCGGCTTGTTTGCTCCTGAACCACCGCCTGTTATCGTGCCTGAGCCAAAACCGCAATTACCTTCACGTCCCTCTATCACACGTTTGCCACAAAGTGTTGCCGCGGCAATAAGCGGTGAGGAGTCGACGGCCTTTTCAGCCATTCATGCCATCAATCAGCTAGAACTTGGTCAATTAGATAAGTTCAGTCCCTATTATCATCGCGCTCAGCAATATTTATTGCTAGAACTGCAAATTCAACAGTTGATCAAAGAGTTGGTGGTCTATGTAGGGGTTCAGCCGAACGCTCTGCGTTATGAGTTACTTAATCTCGAAGTCGACTTGCCCCGTTTACCCTTTAAAGCACGTGGCGTTCATATCGTTAATGAGTTGATTCAGGATCAGTTAGCTCTATATCTTGTGGCCAAAGAAGAATCACCAACACAAATCGACGGTATGGTCGATTTTCAAATTAAACCTAAATTAACCATGAAAATGGGCCAAATTTGCTTACAGCTCCAGCCTATACCAAACACTTTATCTTCAAAACCGCAACAAAGAAAACCGAGTATGGCGATGCCTATTAGCGACTTTTACTTCTATGACTACCTAGACGGTATTCGCCAGCAATAGTGCGTTTAATTAAAGGTTAATGCTCATAAATTGAGTTTTAACTAATCCGGTTCCATGTTTAAATAAACCCATCTTATTATTATAAAAATAAAGGAATGCCCATGTCTTTTAAACTATCTGTACTCAGTGGTTTGGTTGCATTGGGTTTAGCGCTACCTAGCCTAGACGCCAATGCAATTGAAGTAACCTCAAAAGCCCGTCAAATTGCTAAAGAAACGATTATTTTGGACAGTCATATCGACGTTCCATACCGTATCAAAAAGCGTTGGGAAGACGTTACAAAAGCGACTGCGAAAGGTGATTTTGATTATCCTCGTGCGGTTGAAGGTGGCCTAAACGCTCCGTTTATGTCTATCTATATTCCAGCGACCTATGAAGGCCCAGGTAAAGATTATGGTGTCCAACTTGCTCATGAACTCATTGACTCGGTCGAAGCAATTGAAGCGCGTGCACCAGATAAATTTGCCGTAGCAGTGAGCACAAAAGACGTAGAAGAACAGTTTAAAAAAGGTCTTATCTCCTTACCAATGGGTATGGAAAACGGCAGCCCGATTGCTGGTAGCATGGACAATTTAAAAATGTTCTACGATCGTGGTATTCGTTACGTGACTTTGTCTCACTCACTATCGAACCACATTTCTGATTCCTCTTATGACTTGCGACGCAACTGGAAAGGCTTGAGCCCATTTGGCAAAGAGCTAATTGTAGAAATGAACAAAATCGGCATGATGATCGATATTTCTCACGTATCAGACGATGCCTTTTATCAAACGCTTGAGTTAACTAAAGCGCCAGTTATTGCTTCTCACTCATCTTTGCGTCGTTTTACACCAGGCTTTGAGCGCAACATGGACGATGACATGATCAAAGCATTAGGCAAAAACGGTGGTGTTATCCAAATTAACTTTGGGTCTAGCTTTGTTTCAAAAGAAACACGAGACTGGCAAAAGAAATTATCTAAGCTTTATGAAGAAGCAGGCACAAAGTGGGGCGAGCCTAAAGCGAAAGAAATTGAAAAAAAATTCAGAGCGGAAAATCCTTACCCATATGCGTCTTTAGATATGGTTCTTGATCATATTGATCACGTCAAGAAACTAGTGGGCATTGACCACATTGGTATCGGTTCTGATTATGACGGTGTTGGTGATTCATTACCTCGAGACCTAAAAGATGTCTCTTATTTTCCACAATTAGTGCAAGGTATGTTGAATCGTGGCTATACTGAAACTGAAATTAAAAAAGTATTGAGCGGTAACTTCATGCGTGTGTGGAAGCAGGTCGAGAGGTTAGCTAAGACAATGTAATTGCGTTCGCCAATTACGCTTCACTCATCATGTATGATAAAGGAGAGGCAATGACCGAAGAGTTAGGTAAAATATCTGAAATAGCGGATCGAATTCTTCTCGATGATATTTCTGATATTTTCTATCGGAGCATTGTTTTTCCTTTCATCATGAGAACTGAGCTTGATTCTTGCTCTCCTACCATTACCGTATTTGATCAACGGCTTCAAAAGAAGCTCGGTCGTCATTTATTTTGGGCCGACGCACTCATCAACTTTGATCCTCAAGTAAAAAGGCTGTGTAACATAGCCAGTTTGTTTCACAATAAACAATACTCAGAAGCAAACTTGATTAAAGACCGCCAACAAGACTTTTGGTATGACCGCGCTATTAAAAACGTCTTTGGTGAAAGTACCTCGTCCGCTGATATTTTGGAAAAAGTAAAAATTGAGGAGAGTGGCACGTCACCGCAAGCAGTCAGTGGTGCGTATCAGTTACGTCAAATTGCTTGGTCTTATTTGGAAACGAATGCGCCAGTGCCTTGTATTGACATCATGAAGCGTGTTCAAGATTTGACGATAGAATACCGTGATGCAGCACGAGGGTTGGCCTCTTCAGATAACGTCACGTTAAACGACGATCAACTAGAGTCTCTCGCGCTGCTGCATGCTTTACCTATGCTTATATTACTAAAGCTGTATGGTTACTCATTAAATAAACTGAAGTTGGAATATGACCAAAAGTATGACCAAGAATATGAACCTACTGCTGAGTCAATTTTAGATTTCTTAAAATTTGATGAGTTTGTAAGGCCTCATATTATGGAGTCTATGGGTATTGATTTACACCTATCACCGACACTGCTTAATCTTACGGATCCTTATTCAATCGAAGAAGAGTATTTTTTGAAGGGCCGAAATCACGTGATTAAACAGTTATTAGTAGGCAATCATGTTTTAACGCCATCTCAAATAAACCAACTAGAAAAGCAAATGGGTATCGAACACGAAGTGTCTGATGACTTTGGTAACAACAGCTATAAATTGATCCTGACCAAGTTATTAAAGCGCCGTTAAATTAATCCGCTGTATTTGCCCATATCTGGTTACCACTTAAAAATTTTATCTGGTAGTATGACGGAACTTTTTTATTTCTCGCCGTTCCAATAGGCAATTAACCGTATTTAAGTTGTAAAGAAATGAAGCATTTATTAGTTTTACTGACTCTTACTTTGACTATTACTTTGTCTGGCTGTAGCAGCTGGGTTTACAAGTACGATATCGTTCAAGGCAATTTCCTAAACCAACGCGATGTCGATAAGCTTCGTGTCGACATGACTAAAGAACAAGTTAAATTTGTTTTGGGCACGCCAGTAGTAGATAGCCCTTTCAGCGACCATACTTGGCGCTATGTTTATACGATTCGAGTAGGCAAAACAGACGAGTTTGTTAAAAAGGAATTGTTATTAAATTTTGATGGCGAAAAATTAGTCTCACTCTCTGGTGATTTTGAAAAGCCTGAGAACTTTGATGTTCCTCTGGATTCTGAGTAAGCCGACTTAGAGTAGAAAGAATGGAAAAGGTGGCTTAGATAAGCAAGAGCCAAAGTGAATTTCACCAATCCTGATCCTATGTAATACATTAAAAAGCCGAGATTAATTCTCGGCTTTTTTGCGCGGGTTAGGTCGTCCGCCCGTTATTTTATCGGCGCGGCCTTCTTGTTTAGCTCGCTCAGCTCTGCGCTTTCTGACCTCTTTTGGATCGGCGATGAGCGGGCGATAAATCTCAATACGATCTCCGTCTTTTAGCTCGGCGTTTAATTTACAGGTCTTGGACCAAATTCCGACTTTATTTTCACTTAAGTCTATTTCTGGGTGGCTAACCAAAATGCCACTTTTTTCAATGGCTTGCTCAACCGTACTGCCCTGTACTACTTGCAGTTGCAGTAATGACTGCTTTTCTGGAAGGGCGTAAGCCACTTCAATTGTTATGCGTTGTATGTTTTTATCGTGTGACATTTTGTCTACCTAACTGACAAATTATAAACTCAAAGGTTAGCCATAAACGACTTTGGCTCGCTGGGTGAAGGCACTGACCATACTAGACGTCACGTGGTTAAACACCTTCCCAAACGCCAGTTCGATCATTTTAGATGAAAACTCAAACTCCAAATTTAATTCAACTTTACAAGCGTTTTCATCTAGAGGCGTAAACTGCCAATAACCGTGCAAAAACTTAAAAGGTCCGTTGACCAGCTTCATATCGATACGCTGATTTGAGGTAAGTGTATTTTGTGTCGTAAACCATTTACTCAGTCCGGCTTTGTTGATCAACAGTGACCCTTCAATAACCGAGTCGCTGATCTGCTGACGCTTGGCATCTGCGCAGTTCGGGATAAATTGCGGGTATGCGTCAATGTCATTCACCAATTGATACATTTGATCTACGCTGTACATTACTAAAGCACTCTTTGAAAGCTGCGCCATATTGTTCAATTAACCTTTAACTTTGTTATTGCACGTTATTCTAACAAACTTGGATAGAAAATAATGCACAAAAGGTTATAATCGCTTGGTTAACAAAAAAGAAGTGATTATGGCCAAGAAAAAACCAAAAGCTCCATCCAATACGATTGCCCTAAATAAAAAGGCACGCCACGAGTACCACCTAGACAAAAAGTTTGAGGCAGGCATTGAACTGCAAGGCTGGGAAGTGAAGAGTATTCGTGAAGGCAAGGTAAACATTACCGATACGTACGTCCATGTTAAGGACGGCGAAGTGTTTTTGTTAAACTCACAAATTCAACCTTTGATGCAGGCCTCGACGCACGTGGTTGCGAATCCAACCCGTTATCGCAAGCTGCTATTGAAGCGAAGAGAAATCAACGAGTTAATTGGTGCAGTTGAACGTCAGGGACACACACTGGTGTGTACTGCGATGTACTGGAAAAAAAGCTGGGTGAAAGTCGAGTTTTATTTAGCCAAAGGTAAACAAGGTCAAGATAAGCGTGATGACATTAAAGACCGTGACTGGTCTCGTCAAAAAGAGCGCATCATGAAACACTCTAGTCGTTAATCCTCTAACTACTTTTTCACTATTCCAATGAGATTACAGTGTTTTTTGCATTGCTGTAATCTCTGCAATTGCTCTAAACCTTCCGGTTGTCGACTTAGCTTATTTATTAATTTATTTGAAATTTTGTACTAAGTTTGTTGTTCTAGTATTAAATAGCCGATTAAATTAGTTAGGGTCTAATTCAAGCGATGTCAAACGATACTTCAATACTTGCAGATAACACCGTTTTGTTGACTCAACTTCGAGATTTTATTACTCAATTACCAACAGAATCTTACGGCTTTAATAACCCGTTATTACAGAGCGGGACAGTAGGCGCTCACACTCGTCATATTCTCGATCATTATCAGGCCTTTTTGTTGTCAATTGAGGCGTTGATTCTAAGTGCAGCTTCTGCCAGCCTTGATGCTAAAGAAAAGGTCTTGCCAAGCGTGACGACGGTGAATTACGACCACAGAAAGCGTGATGTTCGCATCGAGCAATCGACCGAAGTTGCTGCTAGCCAAATTCGACGAGTAGTCAATGAACTCCAAGATCAAATCACCAAGCTTTACGCAATTTGTAAAATTGACCCAAACCCCACTTTAAATATGATTTGTGCTACCAATACAGACGAACCTGGTCAGCCACTCGTCTCCAGCTTGGCTCGTGAATTAGTCTTTTTGCATAGCCATACGACTCATCATATGGCCATTATTCGAATGTTGGCTTTAGCTTCTGGTCATCAAGTCGAGGCTGATTTTGGCAAGGCTGCATCAACAAAACAATTTGAGCAAGAAACTAAAAAAAGCGATAACGTTTATGTGCAGTCTCAATTGGCGTAAGCTCGACAACAAAATAATATTAGCCTTCAACCGCGACGAATCTGTAGAAAGAGTTGAAGCGCTGCCGCCCCAACGTTTTAGTAAAAATGGTGTGGAATACGTCATGCCTGTCGATCCGCAAGGGCAGGGCAGCTGGATTGCGATGAATAATAAAGGCTTGGTGTTTTTCTTGTTAAATGATTATCAAGGCCGCTTAAAAGACAACTCTGATTCGCTCATTAGCCGTGGCAAGTTGATTCAAACGTTAGCAACTTGTCCTTCAATTGAAAAAGTGAATGAGACTGTTACTCAGTGGCCACTTGAGCAATCTCAGCCATTTGTTTTAGGCATTTTGTCGCTAGATAGCAAACACAGTAAGATGTTTCATTACGATGGTATCACAGAAGTTTTATCGCCACAGCCTCTCCCTAATCAGTTATATTCGTCAGGCGATCCTAATGTAGAGGCTATTATCAAGCACCGCACCGAATATGTTGATCAGAAAAACATCAATAGTATGCAGGATTTGATGGCTTTACATCAGCAACACGAGCCCTATATCGACGATGGATACATTTATAGTTTATGTATGCACAGACCTGAGGCTGAAAGTCAGTCGATGACCTTAATAGAAGTGGCGCGTTCCGAGATGGTCATGGAATATTATGCAGGAGCACCGTGTAAAGCTACTCTCGAAAATAAAGTCAGAAAGGTAATCACCCTGTAACTAAGATAAATAGTTAAAGGGTGATTCGTTAACTTAATTATTACAAAGTTGATTTGAGTAGTCATTTCGGCTTAAGTTGTTTTCGTCTTTCGCCATACTAATGTATTTAACCGCGTTTACATTGGTTGCAGTGTCAGAAACCTCAACCTTCACTACCGATAAATTGTCTACTTCTCTAGTAAATGTAATTGTATTACCACTGATCGAGCGTGTTACGTCACCTGCGCAAAGTTGAGTGCGCCATTCGAAAGCAGGCGTTTCGTGACTCCAACGTGTTTTTGCCGTCCATTCAACCGTTTTGGCGGTCGTTTTACTCACACCAATAATATCGAGTCTAGGTTGAACATCAGAGAAGCCGTTCGCGTTGAATTCAAATTCAACTTGGTCGGCACAGTCATTCAAAAGCCCAGTGTTCTCTAATTCATTTTTCTCTTGCTGAGATACAGGCGTCTGACAGTCGTAATCATCGTTCGCTACGATAGTAAGCGTATGATCACCTGCACGCTTAGGCGTTGCATAACTGACAACGTACAGCCCGTTTTCGTAGGTTTGAGCTCGTTCGACAGCGCTGTATAAGGACTCTGCTACATCATTAGCATCACTGAGATTTAGAATGTTTTTATTTGAGGTGAACTC